>CACXNH010000028.1 GCA_902768955.1 uncultured Bacteroidia bacterium
GTTCCGGGCTTGATGAAGAACTGCATTTCCATCTGCTCGAACTCCCTCATGCGGAAGATGAACTGACGGGCTACAATCTCATTGCGGAAGGCCTTGCCTATCTGGGCAATGCCGAAGGGAATCTTCATACGGCCGGTCTTCTGGACATTGAGGTAGTTCACAAAGATGCCCTGGGCGGTTTCCGGGCGCAGATAAATGAGGTTTGCCCCGTCTGCGGTGGAACCCATGGAGGTGGAAAACATGAGGTTGAACTGGCGTACCTCTGTCCAGTTACAGGTACCGGAAATGGGGCAGACTATATTACAATCGATAATAATTTGCCGATATTCAGCAAAATCGCTGGCTTTTTCAGCGGCAACGTAGCGGTTGTGTATCTCTTCCCATTTGGCTTTCTCGCGGAGAACATTGGGATTGGTTGCACGGAACTGTTCCTCGTTGAAGCTGTCCCCGAATTTCTTACGCCCCTTGGCCACTTCCTTCTCTATTTTCTCCTCAATCTTGCCAAGGTAATCCTCAATGAGGACATCGGCCCTGTAGCGCTTCTTGGAGTCTTTATTGTCAATGAGGGGGTCGTTGAAAGCACCTACGTGACCGGATGCTTCCCAGATGCGGGGGTGCATGAAGATGGCGCTGTCAATGCCTACGATGTTCTCATTGAGGCGGGTCATAGCCTCCCACCAGTAGTTCTTGATGTTGTTTTTGAGTTGTACGCCCATCTGGCCATAGTCATATACAGCAGCCAGACCGTCATAGATCTCGGAGGAGGGGAAAATGAATCCGTACTCCTTGCAATGGGCTACAAGCACCTTAAATAGTTCGTCTTGTGTCATATAATTAATACGTTTTAAGATTCTTCACTTCGTTCAGAATGACATTATACTTCGTTCAGAATGACATTATTCAAACAGTTCAGGGAAGGCCTCACGGATTTCCGGTTTGGATATCTCCAGAAGCGGTTTTTTGGCAAAATCGCGCTCTGCTATATGCGGGTGAGGAACAATTAAATCCTTGTTCTTAATGGTAAAAGCGCCGTAGCAGAGTATATCAATATCAATTATCCTGTTGTGGTAAATACGGTTGCCATCGGCATCAAAAAGAGGCTCTGAGAGGTCTCTGCCCAGTTTTTGCTCTACCTCTTTTACCTTATGGAGAATCTCCATGGCGTGGTCTTCGGGGTTGCCTGTGCGGGGCAGCCTGTAGAGGACGCAGAAGTTAAGGAAAGCCGGGCCTTCAAAGCCCCAGGATGGGGTTTCAACAATGCGTGAAATACGCTCAGGATGGGTGCCGAAAGCCTCATCCAGAAGGTTCACCGCCTTCAGGAGGTTAAGGTCCCTATCACCAAGATTGGAACCAAGTCCAAGATATACGTTAACTCTCTCCATCTAATTTTCCGTATGTGTCTTCTTCATAGTCAAGGCCCAGTTCTACGCGGGCTTCATCAGAGAGCATACTGCGGTCCCAGGCAGGCTCGAAAGTAAGTTCAATTGTGCATTTCTGTACCCCTGGAACTGCTTCTACGCCCTCCTGGACTTCCTGGATCACTTGATCTGCCATAGGGCAGTTGGGTGCGGTGAAGGTCATAAGGATGGAGACCTCCCTGGCTTTATTTATGGTAAGTTCATAAATAAGCCCAAGGTCATAGATATTCACCGGAATTTCAGGGTCATAAACCTCCTTTATGGCGGCAATCACAGCCGCATAGAGGGGCTGAAGTTCCTGAACGTCCTCTGCCGTAAGTATGTCCTTATTCTCCATTCTGTTCTCCGTCATTGCCCTATTTTCCGTCATTGCCGGCCTGACCGGCAATCTTCTTTATTGTTTCAATCATTGACACAAGGCCGTTGGCCCTTGTGGGGGAGAGGTTATCCTTAAGGCCGATTTGTGCAACAAAACTAAAATCATCCTCCGCTATTTCCGCAGGAGTATGGCCTGAATAGACATCTATCAGTAGGGAGATTATACCCTTTGTGATGATAGCGTCGCTGTCGGCCTTAAAATAGATTTTTCCGTCCCTGATTTCACTCAAAAGCCACACCCTGGACTGGCAGCCCTTTATAAGTCTCTCCTCTGTCTTTTCTGACTCTGGAAACGGTTCAAGGGCCTTTCCAAGCTCAATCAGATACTCATATTTGTCAAGCCACTCCTCATACATTGAGAAGTCCTCTATAACCTGCTGTTTCTTTTCCTCAAGTGTCATATTTGTCATTTCGAGCGAAGTCGAGAAATCTCAAATCAACATACCTATAGCCTTATTAAGGCACTCTATAAAATACTTAGCCTCCTCCATGGTGTTATACGGAGCAAAAGAAGCCCTCAGAAAGCCTGTAACGCCTAAACGGTCCATAAGAGGCTCTGCGCACATCTGGCCGGAACGGAGAGCTATTCCCATCTTGTCCATGATTAGTGCAAGATCCTCATGGTGGGCTCCCTTTACTGCAAATGAGAAAAGTGGTATTTTATTTTCCAGACCTGTTCCATATAGCGTAATCCTCTCATCCTCAGTTAGTTTCCTATAAACAAACTCAGTTATAGAAGGATCTGTTTCTGCGGCCTTGGCAAACTCCAGCGCGGGAACAAGGGTGGGAATAGAGTTAAAGTTCTGAGTACCAGCCTCAAACTTGGTTGGGGCCTTGGCATAAGTGGTACCTGAAAAACTCACGGATTCTATCATTTCCCCTCCGCCCATAAACGGCGGCATTGCATCCAGGAGATCCTTCTTTCCATAAAGGACTCCGGTTCCGGTAGCGGCATAGATCTTATGACCGGAAAATGCGTAGAAGTCACAGCCAAGTTCCTGTACGTCTACCTTGGAATGAACAATGCCCTGTGCGCCGTCAACAAGCACCGGAACCCCGTGTTTATGGCAAACTGCAGCCAATTCACGAACGGGATTTACAAGGCCTAACACATTGGAAATATGACAGATAGCCACAATTTTAGTGCGCTCAGAAATGAGTTTTTCCAAGGATCCGGGGGACAGTACGCCATTTTTCTCAATGTCAAGGACTTTAAGGATGGCTCCCTTTCTCTCACACAGAAGTTGCCAGGGGACAATATTGGAGTGGTGCTCTGCAACAGAAACAATGATCTCATCACCCTCTCCAACAAAGGCCTCTCCAAAACTGTACGCAACAAGGTTAATTGAAGCAGTTGCTCCGGAAGTGAAAACTATCTCAGAGGAGTACTGCGCATTGAGGTATTGGCGGACGTACTCACGGGTGTTTTCATAGGCCTCAGTAGCGTCTGAGGCAAGTTTATGAACAGCCCTGTGGATATTTGCATTGGCACTTTCACCAAGACTTTTCTGCAACTGCAAGACGCTTGAAGGACGCTGGGCCGTGGCGGCATTGTCAAGATACACCAGGGGCTTGCCATAGACCTTTTGATCCAGGGCAGGGAACTGATCTCTGATGTTTTTAAGTGCCATAATGATATTGTAAAATCTTACAAATTTACATAAATTTGCGATATGATAGACTATATTAAAGGACAAATCATTGAACTGACGCCCACGGAACTCATTTTGGAGAACGCGGGTATAGGTTACAGTATCCTCATTTCGCTTCAGACATATGAGGCGTTCCAGACCAAAACCCAGGCTGTAGCATACATACACCACTATATCAGGGAGGATGAGGAACTGTTCTACGGCTTTGCCACCAAGGACGAAAGAGAACTCTTCCGCCTGCTTATTGGCGTGTCCGGAATTGGCGTAGCATCGGCCAGAATGATGCTCTCTACACTCACCTCTGAAGAGATCCGTCAGGCTATTCTTTCAGAGGACGTCAACAAGATCAAAAGTGTAAAGGGAATAGGCCTCAAGAGTGCCCAGAGGCTTGTTTTGGAACTCAAAGACAAGGTTGTGAAGGGAGAAGGCCAGGCCGATACAGTGCTCTTCAAAGCCGGCAATTCAGCCTTGGTGGAAGAGGCAACAACGGCCCTTACAATGCTTGGTTTCTCCAAGGCAAACATTGCCAAGGTTATGCCATCAATACTCAAGGACAACCCTTCCGCACGCGTAGAAGACATAATAAAAGCCGCCCTTCAGCGGCTATAGTGTTCCACATGGAACAAAGACTATCGGCCAAAGAAAACTAGCAAGACCGAAATATCAGAAGGGGAAACCCCGGAGATTCTTGAAGCCTGAGCTATAGTCTCAGGCTTATATCTTTTCAGTTTCTGCCGGCACTCAATTGATAGTCCCTGCAGGGAGTCAAAATCAAAGTCTGAAGGTATTCTGATATATTCCAGTCGCCTATTTTTATCTGCCTGAGCCTTCTCTCTTTCTATATAACCAGAGTACTTTATACCTATCTCTACTGCCGCAACAACATCATCTGAATAAGTTCCACGTGGAACAAATTGAATGAAATCAGAGAGTGAAACCTCAGGTCTGGACACGATATCTTCTAATCTCTTAGATTCAGAAAGAGGAGTAGAACGTAAAGATTCAAGGACTGGATTGGCAACTTCAGAGCGAAGTTTGACTCTTGAAACGGCAGAAGAAAGGGCCTCAACACTATCCTGCTTTTTCATCATAAGTGAATACCTTTCCTCTGAGGCCAGACCAAGAGAATGTGACAATGCGGTGAGGCGGAAATCGGCATTATCCTGCCTCAGGAGTATCCTGTATTCCGCGCGGGAAGTAAACATACGGTAAGGCTCGTCTACGCCCTTATTGATAAGATCATCAATAAGAACACCTATATAAGCTTGGTCACGCGATAGAACAAAAGAATCCTTTTCATGCAGGTAAAGATGGGCATTTATACCGGCCATGAGGCCCTGACAGGCAGCTTCCTCATACCCTGTGGTACCATTGACCTGACCCGCAAGAAAGAGGTTGTCTACTATCTTGGAACGAAGACTGTGATGCAAATACTGAGGGTCGAAATAGTCATATTCTACGGCATAGGCAGGTTTGAACACAACAGCATTTTCAAGGCCTTCAATATGCCTCATTGCCTCCAACTGAACTTCAAGAGGAAGAGAAGAAGAAAATCCCTGAAGATAATATTCTGGAGAATTAACACCTTCCGGCTCAAGGAAGAGTTGGTGTGAATCCTTATCGGCAAATGTCTTTAACTTGTCTTCAATGGAAGGGCAGTAACGAGGGCCCTTTCCGTGAATCATTCCTGTAAAGAGGGGGGACTTGTCAAAACCAGACTTCAGGATTTCGTGAACAGTCTCATTAGTGTGAAGGAGGAAGCAGTCCATCTGAACCCCGCCTGACTGGACAGCCGATGGAACATCAAGGAAAGAGAAGCGCTCAGGAGAATCGTCACCCTTCTGACGGACCATCTTGTCAAGATTCAGGGAACGGACATCAATCCTTGGAGGAGTACCGGTTTTCATCCTGGCCGTTGGAATTCCAAAAGAAGAGAGCTGATCTGAAATTCCATAAGCGGCCTTCTCTCCAATCCGGCCTCCTTCAAAACAGTGCTGACCAACGAACATCTTTCCGTTAAGAAACGTGCCAGCAGTCAAAATTAAGGCTTTAGAGTAAAATTCTGCCCCGGTAATAGTACGAACTCCAGTAATTTTCTCATTCTCAAAGAGAAAATTCTCCGCAAAATCCGCATAAATCCTTAATTTTGAATTACTTAGAATGATTTTCAACCACTGCGCAGAAAACTTCTGTTTGTCGCATTGCGCACGCGGACTCCACATTGCCGGACCTTTTGAACGGTTGAGCATACGAAACTGGAGAGTAGAAGCATCTGTAATAAGTCCAGTGTATCCGCCAAGAGCGTCAACCTCACGGACAATCTGACCTTTGGCGATTCCTCCAACCGCAGGGTTACAACTCATCTTTGCAAGACCGCTAAGATCCGGAGTCAGGAGAAGAACTGTAGATCCCATATTGGCCGCGGCCATAGCGGCCTCGCAGCCGGCGTGACCTCCACCAACAACTATGACATCAAAGCGGTTGTTCATACTTTGTTCCTAAGGCCAAGATAGTAGTTCTCTTTTGCGCGCATCACGGCTATATCTTCCTCTGAGTGGTCATCATAACCTATAAGATGCAGGAGACCATGGACAATGACACGGTTAAGTTCTGTGGGGAAATCAACTCCGTAAAAAGAAGCGTTTTCACGTACGGAGTCAATAGATATAAACAGGTCACCGGACAGAATATCTCCCTCACAGTAGTCAAACGTAATGATATCGGTGTAATAATCGTGCCCCAGATATTTTATATTGACGTCCAGAATATAATTATCGGAACAAAATATTATTGCAATATCGCCCAACTTCTTGGCCTCGCTGCCGGCGACAAACTTGAGCCAGCGTGAAGTAAGGCGCTTTTCCTTGAAGGGAAAACTGATATCTTCAGTGAAATAAGTAACCATTATTCAAACTCAAAGATTGAAATAAAACCGGTAAGTTCCAATACATCCTTAACTACGTCATTGACGTTTCTGAGGACAACCCTGGAGCCCACGCTCTTTGCCTTCTTAAGAATGCCAAGGAAAAGCCTGAGGCCACTTGAGGCTATGTACTCAAGCTGCGTACAGTCTATCACAACGTCCTTTCCGTCGCTTTCAAGAAGGGGCTGGAGAGAGACCTCGGCACCTGCAGCAGCAGCAGTATCAAGTTCTCCTTCAAGAATGGCCAGAATCTGGTTTTCTGACTTCTGGATTTCAATTGTCATACTATGGATTTTGTTAATGTCAGCACGTTAAATTCCGTCTTGCGGCAATAGGACACGGAGTCCATTATCTGGCGGGAAAGAAGTATGCCAAGCCCGCCTATTGAACGTTCCTCGGCACTTAGGGTGATACTTTGCGGAACCACCGCCGTAGGATCAAAGGGAATACCCTTATCAACAATGGTGAAGCGCAATTCCTTATAGTCGCTATCGGCATATATGGAAACCGTCCCTTCCTTGGGATAAGGGTAGGCATAGTTGATAACGTTAACCACCATCTCCTCAACCGCAAGCCTTATGCTCAGCCCAAGTTTTCCTTCAAGATTGAGTTTAGAACATATGTCCTTAAGGAAAGCGCTCAGTTTCTTAACCTCGTCAACCTTATTCTTAAGAATCAGGCTCTCCTTGAAAAGATTCTGCGGGGGATAGTGGATAAGAAGCATCGTAAGGTCGTCGGCGCGTGGGGCGTCTCCCGTGAATTTATGGGCCGATTCCAGAAGAGACTGAACGGTTTGTTCGGCCGTAAGAGAAGAGCCCAGGGACTCCTTTAGAGCGTCCTCAACGCGGGACCGGCCGAATGGCGCTCTATGGGCGTTCTTAGCCTCAGTAAGGCCATCAGTATAAAGGAATATGGAGGTGTCTGGAGTAAGTTGAATAGCCTCTTCCTCAAAAACGGTGTCCGGGAAAACGCCAAGCGGAAGATTGGCCTTGGACGGAAGGAGGGAAACACTATGGGATATAAGGAAAGGTTTGTCATGACCGGCGTTACTGTAACGGAACTTTCCGGTATAAAGATCCAGGCAGCCCACAAAGAAGGTCACAAACATATTTGTGTCATTGTCCCTGCAGGCCTGCGCATTGAGGACAGAAAGAATTCTGGACGGGCTTTCCTCCTTCTCTGAAACTATCCGGAAAAGGGAGTGGATTACGGACATCAGCATTGCCGACGGAACTCCCTTTCCGCTTACGTCTCCCACGCAGAAAAAGAGTTTTCCGTCCCTCCTGTAGAAGTCAAAAAGGTCTCCTCCAACCTCCCGGACAGGCTCCAGAAGGCCGAATATATTCTCCGGAAAAGCCTTTGGAAGCATCTCCTTCTGGATGCTGCGCGCAACGGAAAGTTCACCGCTCAGACGCGCCTGCTCCTGGGAAGCCTCGCGGAGTTTTGCCTCACTTCTGGCATAACGGTAAAGCATAAGGGCAAGCACGCCTATGCCAAGAAGAGCCATCAGAAGATGCTCCTGGTGCATTTGACGGATAGGGGCCGATATTTCTTCTGACACATCCTCGTGAACCTCTTGTTCCACCATATCAATAGTGCGCCTGTAATGCAAAACAGATATTATCTCCACCAAAACGGCGGCGACAACAGCAATGCACACTATGACAATCCATTTTTTTGCCGATAATTTCACGACGTAAAGTTACATATTTCAAACGAAAATTCTAAATTTGTGAATACCAAACACTGAAACGATGAAACAGGCTCCCACAAACACAGTGCTTCAGGACTTCGGAATGCAAGTCAAAAACGCCCCTGAACACGTAGCCATTGTATATGAAAACACTCGTCTGACATACGCAGAGGCCGATTTTCTCTCAAACAATCTGGCCGCATATATTCAGTCCAAAGTCCCCCCTAAAAGCGTAGTGGGAATAATGATCGGCCGCGGCCTGCATATGCTCACCGCTCCCATCGGCGTACTGAAAGCCGGCTGCGCGTACCTTCCGCTGGATCCGTCGTATCCGCCTGAGCGTCTGCAGTTTATGATGAAGGATGCCGGCGCCGCTATGCTCATCGCCGACGAATCCCTCCTTCCCATCCTGGGGGACACGGACGTTCCCGTTATAAAAACGGCCGATATTGAAAAATTGCACCCCGGAAAGCCCGTGGGAGAGCCATCGGCCGATGACCTCTTTATCCTTCTTTACACCAGTGGCACCACCGGTACGCCAAAAGGCTGCATGCTGAGCCACCGTAACGTCTACGCCTTCTGCTCACACCACCGGGACAATATGGGCTTTGACCGGAACACCCGTATGACCGGCTACGCCAGTTTTGGCTTTGACGCCTTTGCGGCAGACCTCTACACCACAATAATCTCCGGCGGAACCCTCTATGTTATCCCGGAGCGCATACGCCTTGACCTTCACGCCCTCCACGCCTACTATGAGGAAAACGGCATCACGCACTGCTTTATGACCACCCAGGTGGCCACGCAGTTTGCCATTAATTACCCGGAATGCAAAGGCCTGAAGGTTATGTTCACGGGAGGAGAAAAGATGTCCAGTTTCCCGCTTCCGCATTACCGGCTTTTCAACTGCTACGGCCCCACGGAATGTATGTGCTACGTGGTGGACGAGGAAGTGAAAGTGCAGGAGGACAACATCCCTATCGGCCTTCCCCTGGAGGGCGTCCACACTTATATTGTAGATAAGGAGGGGCGGCAGGTCCCCCAGGGGGAAAGCGGAGAACTGTGGGTTGCAGGCTGGCAGGTGGGTCTTGGATACCTCAACAGGCCGGATAAGACCGCTGAAGTATTCATCTCTAACCCCTTTGAGAAAGATCCTGAATTTGCCCGCATTTACCGCACCGGAGACATAGTCCGCCAGCGCTCAGATGGAAAGATAGAATATCTTGGCCGCCGAGACGGCCAGGTGAAAATCCGCGGCTTCCGCATTGAACTCAAGGAAGTGGAGGCCGTGATAAGGGAATTCCCCGGCATCAGGGACGTTACCGTCCAGGCTTTTGACGAACCCGGCGCCGGCGGCGGAAAATTCCTTGCGGCATACATAGTGAGCGACAAAGAAATTGACATTCAAGAACTTGACGCTTTCATTGCCGATAAAAAGCCCCCGTATATGGTCCCGGCCGTTACAATGCAGATAGAGGCCATCCCCCTCAACGTAAACCAGAAGGTGGACGTGAAGGCCCTGCCAAAACCGGAGCCCAAGGAACGTAAAACCGAAGGCCACGTTGCTCCTCTGAACGTCCTGGAAGAGGAACTTGCCGCCCTTGTAAAGGAGTCGGTAGGTATAGGCGGATTCGGCCTTACAGAACCCCTCTACTACAGCGGTCTTTCATCCCTAAGCGCCCTCAGGCTTGCCACGGAACTTTACAAGAAATACGGCATAGAGCCCAATATGGACAGTTTTGCCAAGACCGCCAGCCTCCAGAGCATAGAGAACGACGTCCTGAAAAAATTGCTCGCGGGAGATCCCTGTCATTCTGAGCGATTCTCCTGTCATTCTGGGGGATCCTCCTGTCATTCTGAGCGAAGCGAAGAATCTAACGCCCAGGATAATCCGCAGGAACTCACCTTCCAGCAGACCGGCCTGTATCTTGACTGCGTCAAAAACCCTTCCTCAACGGCCTACAACCTGCCTTTTATCCTTACCTTCCCAGACAGTGTGGGTGCAATTGAACTGAAGGCCGCGCTGCTTGACATCCTGAAGGCCCATCCGGTACTTACGGGCCGCTTTGAGCAGCGGGACGGAAAAGTTTTCATTGCTCCAGGCCCGGCTCCGGAAGACATCCCCTATACAAAACTAAAGGAAGAGAAAGAGTTCCTGAAGCTCAAGGAGAACTTAATGCAGCCCTTCGACCTTACAAAGGGCCCTCTCTACAGGCTTCAGATAGTCAAGACTCCCGGCAAACTGCGCCTGATGGGAGACTTCCACCACCTGGTGTTTGACGGCCGCTCCTACGACGTCTTCCTGGAGCAGCTTGCCGCCGCCCTTGAAGGCCGCAGTCCTGAAAAGGAAACCTACACCTATTTCCAGTACGCTAAGGACCAGAAAAACTACCAGGACAGCGCAGAATTCAAGGAGGCCCAGTCCTATTTTGCCGCCCGTATGGAGGGAAAGGAAGAGGAAACCGGACTTATCCCTGACAAGAAGCCGGAAGAAGGGGAGACCGGCCACGAAAAATGGCTCCGTAAAAAGGTTGGGGCAGACGTTATGGCCCGCTGCCACGCCCTAGGAATATCCCCGGCAAGTTACTTCCTCTCCGCCGCATTCCTTACCGTAAGCGCATTCTCCGGGCAGAAGAAAGTGTTCCTCTGCACCGTTGCCAACGGCCGCACGGATATGCGCGCATCGGACACCTTCGGTATGTTTGTGAACACCATGCCTCTGGTTGGAGAAATCGGCGCCCAGAAGGCCGATGACTTCCTCAAGGAGACTGACGCCGGATTTTTCTCCACCCTCTCATATCAGAACTATCCCTTTGCAAGAATTGCATCGGCCTACGATTTCCATCCGGCGGTGATGCTGGCATATCAGGTGGGTCTGGTGGAAAAATACAGTGTCAACGGCAAAGCAATTGAGGATGAACTTATTACGCAGGATACGCCAAAGTTCCCCCTGAGCATATTCATAGAAGGCACGGAGGAAGCCCCGGAACTGGCCCTGGCATACGACGACTCCCTGTACTCGGAGCCCCTCGTGCAAAGTTTTGCCGATTCCCTTGAGACCGTGTGCCGAGGCCTTCTCAAAGACTGCCCCATAACGGAGATTCCGTTTGTGGAGGGAGAGCGTCTTAAAGAGCTTGACAGTTTCAATAACTTCTCCCAGGAAGTAGACCTTCAGGAGACCGTTGTTACCCTTTTCCGCAAGCAGGCAAAGGCCACTCCTGATGCCCCAGCGGTACTATTTGAAGGGAAAACAATAAGTTATTCAGAACTTGACCGCATAACGGACAGCCTTGCCGCAAAGATCCTTGGCTTCGGCCTTCAGGAGGAGGATGTAGTATCTGTCCTCATTGGCCGAAACACCTGGATGACAAAGGCTTCCCTTGCCGCAATGAAGGCAGGCTGCGCGTATCAGCCGCTGGATCCTTCCTACCCGCCGGAGCGCCTTAACTTTATGATCAAGGACTCAAAGGCAAGGCTCCTTATTGCCGATAAAGAGTTTCTCCCTCTGGTTGGCGATTACAAGGGGCCGGTGCTCACAACTGCCGAACTTGAAGATGCCCGGTCGTTGCCGGGCATGACGGAAGGGGCGGACGGTGCGTCATTGCCGGCCCCGACCGGCAATCTCCCTAAGCCGGAAGGCCTCTACATCCTGCTTTACACGTCCGGTTCCACAGGAACTCCAAAAGGCGTTATGCTGGAGCACCGGAACCTTGTGAACTTCTGCGCGTGGTACAACAATTATTTCGGCCTAAAGGCCGGAGACCGGGTGGCCGCCTTTGCCAGTTACGGGTTCGATGCAAATATGATGGACCAGTACCCCGCCCTCACCTGCGGCGCGTGCGTGTGCATTATCCCGGAGGCAGTCCGCCACGACCTTTCCGCCCTTGACCGTTTCATCACGGAAAACGGCGTTACGCATAGTTTTATGACCACCCAGGTGGGCGTTATGTACGCCAGGAACTTCCCCGGAAACAAGTCCCTCAGGCACCTTTCCGTTGGCGGAGAAAAACTGGTTTCAATGCCGCCGCCCTCATACGCATTCTACAACGGTTACGGCCCTACGGAGTGCACCATCTTCTCCACCATTTTCCGCGTTAAGGAAAAGGAGGACAACATTCCTATCGGCCATCCGCTCAGTAACGTGCAGTTATATGTGGCAGATTCTCAGATGCGCCGCCTCCCCGTTGGAGCAGCCGGAGAACTGCTCATAGGCGGCGCCGGAGTGGGCCGCGGATACCTCAATAATCCGGAAAAGACTGCCCAGAGCTTCATAGAAAACCCGTTCCAGCCTGGTGTAAGGCTGTATCGCTCCGGAGATATTGTGCGTTACAGGCATGATGGAAACATTGAATTCGTGGGCCGCCGTGACGGTCAGGTGAAAATCCGCGGCTTCCGCATAGAACTAAAGGAAGTGGAGGCCGTAATCCGGGAAATCCCCGGCGTAAAAGACGTCACCGTACAGGCGTTTGACGCCCCTTCCGGCGGCAAATTCCTGGCGGCATATGTTGTGGCCGATGGCTCCTTTGATTCCAAGGCCGCAGCGGGTTACATCAGGGAGCGCAAGCCTCCGTACATGGTCCCCGCTTCCTGGATGCAGCTTGACAAGATTCCGCTCAACGTAAACCAGAAGGTGGACCGCAAGGCCCTGCCACCGGCAACTCCCAGCACTATGGACGACTACGTTGCCCCTGTCGGAGAGACAGAAAAAGCCCTATGCTCCATTTTTGCCGATGTCCTTGGCGTAGAAAAAGTGGGTGCCACAGACTCTTTCTTCGACCTTGGCGGCAGTTCCCTCATGGTCACCAACGTAATGGTGAGTGCCGAAAAACAAGGCCTGCACTTCGCTTATTCCGATGTTTTCTCGCATCCGACTGCACGCTCCATGGCCGCCTTCCTGAAGGGAGACCTGGCCGCCCAGGCACAGGACAGCAATATCACGGAGTATGATTATTCGGCCATAGATGCCCTCCTGAAAGAAAACAATCTGGAATCCTTCCTGAAAGGGGAGCGCATACGACTGGGACGGAATATCCTCCTTACCGGCGCCACCGGCTTCCTGGGCGTACACGTGCTGAAGGAGCTGCTGGAGAGCACCGGGCCGGACACCACCATCTGGTGCCTGCTTCGCGGAAAAGGCTCCCTCACTCCGGAGCGTCGCCTGAAAGAAATGCTGGTCTATTACTTCGACAAAGACTACCGCAGCCTCTTCGGCACGCGCATCCGTCCGGTGGTGGGAGACATTACCCAGCCCGACACGCTGGAAGCTCTCACAGATGTAGATATGGTCTTCAACTGCGCCGCAAATGTGAAGCACTTTTCGAAAGGAACCGACATTGAGGATATTAACTACGGCGGTGTGAAGAATCTGGTGGCCCTGTGCGAAAAGCACGGCGCCTACCTGGTGCACGTATCCACCGAGAGCGTGGGCGGCCTCACCCCGG
>CACXNH010000029.1 GCA_902768955.1 uncultured Bacteroidia bacterium
ACCCCGTTTCAAACGGGACTGCAAAGGTAGACATTTTTTTTAACCTGACAAATTTTTTCAACACTTTTTTCAACATTTTTTTAAATTTTCTTAAAATACCGGTAAAAACCGCGGAAAAAGCGTATATTTACATTTCAAGACCCAAGTTCAAATTATATGGAAAAGCTATTAAACCGTTTTTTACGCTACGTTTCCGTAGATACCCAGAGTAATGAAGAGTCGGATACCCAGCCATCGGCCTCAAAGGAGTGGGATCTCCTTAAGATGCTCCGCGACGAACTTGCGGCGCTGGACATTGACGTGACGCTGGACCACTACGGCTACGTGATGGCCTCCATACCTTCCAATATAGATAAGGAAGTGCCCGCTGTAGGTTTCATCGCCCACGTGGACACTTCTCCGGATGCGTCCGGGGCAAATGTAAAGCCCCAGATCATTGAAAACTATGACGGCGGCGCAATTCCCCTGAAGGGCGTGCCCGGCCTGGAGCTGAAACCCTCGGAATTCCCTGAGATGCTCCATTATGTGGGCCAAACCCTTATCACAACAGACGGAACAACCCTACTTGGGGCCGATGACAAAGCCGGCGTTGCTGAAATCATGAACGCCGTGCAGTATATTGTGGAGCACCCTGAGTTCAAGCACGGGCCCATCAGGATTGGTTTTACCCCGGACGAGGAAATAGGCCGCGGCGTGGTGAAATTTGACGTGGAGCGCTTTGGCGCTGATTACGCCTACACCATGGACGGCGGAGAGATTGGGGAGCTTGAATTTGAGAACTTCAACGCGGCAAGCGCAAAAATCCACGTCCAGGGCTGCAACGTCCACCCCGGCTATGCCAAGGGCAAGATGAAAAACGCCATCCTGATTGGCCAGGAATTCAACGCCATGCTTCCCGTAATGGCCCGCCCGGAATACACGGAGGGCTACGAGGGTTTCTTCCACCTCATCTCATTCAAAGGCGCGGTGGAGGAGGCAGACTTTGCCTACATCATCCGTGACCACAACCGTGACAAGTTTGAAGCCAGGAAGGAGATGATAGTAAAGGTGGCCGATTTCATCAACTCAAAATACGGAGAAGGCACCGTAAAGCTGGACCTCAAGGACCAGTACTACAATATGAGAGAGCAGGTGGAGCCCCACTACCACATCATAGACAAGGCTGTGAAGGCTATGGAGATGGCTGGCGTGAAGGCCAAAATCCAGCCCATCCGCGGCGGCACGGACGGCGCAAACCTCTCATTCAAGGGCCTTCCCTGCCCCAACATCTTTGCGGGCGGCCTGAACTTCCACGGCAAGATGGAATTCGTCCCGCTGGAAAGCATGGAGAAAGCGCAGGAGGTGATTCTCAATATTATTTCTCTATTTGCAGAATAAAAAGGAGATTCTTCGGCAGGTAAACCTGCCTCAGAATGACAAGGCCACCTGCCTCAGAATGACAAGAGCCATCTGCCTCAGAATGACAAGAGCATGTCATTCTGAACGAAGTGAAGAATCTTTTTGGTTACTTTTTCATTGACGCGCGTACCATATATATAATAAGGAGCACGAACGGAATTATTGCCACGGCTTCTCCGTACTGGGCGTTCCAATCCGTGAGGAAGATGTCCACGCCGGCAAAACGGAGGATGGCGCTCACTACGCCCATAAGCGCGCCGCCGGCGATGAAGCCGGAAGCTATGAGCGTGCCTTTTTCCTGACGGGCCGAATTCTGGGCCGCATCCTTTGAACGGGTGCTCACGAACCAGGAGATGGCGCCGCCGATAAGGAGCGGAAGGTTCAGATCCAGCGGGATGAACATTCCAAGGGCAAAGGCCAGGGCGGGAATACCCAGCCAGTTAAGGATGAGGGCCAGGACCGCACCTATGCCGTAAAGCAGCCAGGGAGCGCCGCCGCCGCTCATAAGCGGGCCGATGAGCGCCGCCATTGCATTGGCCTGAGGCGCCACAAGCGCGTTGTCTCCCACAAAGCCGTAGGTTTTGTTGAGTATGAGCATGACCCCGCACACCGTGACGGAGGAAACCGCCACGCCAAGGAATTTCCAGCCTTCCTGGACTTTGGGCGTGGAGCCCAGCCAGTAACCAATCTTCAGGTCTGTGATAAAACTTCCTGCTACGGAGAGCGCAGTACACACCACGCCGCCAATCACAAGTGCCGCCACCATACCCGCATTTCCCTTCAGGCCCGCTGCAATAAGCACTACGGACGCGATGATAAGGGTCATGAGGGTCATGCCGCTCACGGGGTTGGAGCCCACAATTGCAATGGCATTAGCCGCCACGGTAGTGAAAAGGAAAGCTATTACTGCCACTATAAGAAGGCCCACAAGCGCCTGCCACACATTGTTCACAATACCGCCAAGGGCAAAGAACCCAAAGATAAGCAAAAGCGCTATTACAATGCCGTACACCACGGATTTCATGGGTATGTCTTCATCTGTGCGGGCGCCCTTTTGGACGGCAGCCTTTCCGCCCCTGAACTCGCTCACGGCAAGGCCCAGGGCGCTCTTTATGACACCGAAGGACTTCACAATGCCAATTATACCGGCCGTAGCAATGCCGCCGATACCGATTGGACGGGCGTAGGTGCCGAAGATATTCTCAGGGCTGAGGCCCGCAGCCTGCGCCTCCGGGAGCACATATCCTATGAGGGGTATTATGAAAAACCACACCAGGAATGAGCCGCAGCATATTATGAGGGCATATTTAAGGCCGATGATATACCCAAGCCCAAGCACTGCCGCACCGGTGTTCAGTTTCACAACAAGTTTGGCTTTATCGGCCACCATCGCACCCCAGGAAACAACGCGGGAGGTGAGGGTTTCGCTCCATAAGCCTACGCTTGCCACTATGAAGTCATAAAGGCCGCCTATGAGGCCTGCGGTAACAAGGGTTTTGGCGCTTGAGCCGCCGCTTTCACCGCTGACAAGCACCTGTGTGGTGGCGGTTGCCTCAGGGAAAGGATACTTCCCGTGCATCTCCTTCACAAAGTACTTGCGGAAGGGGATGAGGAAAAGGATTCCCAGCACACCTCCAAGCAGGGAACTGAGTGCCATCTGCCAGAAATTCACCTCTACGCCAAGGATATATATGGCGGGGAGGGTGAAGATGGCACCGGCCACAACGGCCCCGGAGCATCCGCCTATGGACTGTATGATCACGTTCTGGCTCAGCCCCTGCTTGAGCCCAAGCGCCCCCGTAAGCCCCACTGCGATGATTGCGATGGGGATTGCAGCCTCAAACACCTGGCCCACCTTGAGGCCAAGGTAAGCTGCCGCCGCGCTGAAAAGAATCACCATGAGGATGCCCATCCCCACTGAGTAGGGAGTGGCTTCCGCATACTTTTCCTGAGGGCTGAGTATGGGATGGTACTCCTCACCGGGAGCAAGTTCCCGGTGGGCGTTCTCCGGAAGGGAGACGTTCTTTTTGGAGGCCATTACTCTGCAGAACTTACTACCTCAAACAGATTGAGGAAGCCGGTCATCATGAATACCTGGCGGATTTCCGTGCTGATATCCTTAACAATCACCTTACCACCCTTTGCGGCAGCAGCCTTGCGGATGGTGAGGAAAATGCGGAGACCGGAGCTTGAAATGTATTCCAGGTCCTTGCAGTCCAGAATGAGAGTTCTGTCCGCGTTGTCCACAAGGGGTTGAAGCTGGGCCGATACTTCCTGTGAAACGGCCGTGTCAAGCCTGCCGGCAAGCTGGGCCACCAGGGTCTTGTCCTGTTCTGTAATCTTTACTTCCATCTTATTTAGTGTTTTTTATCATTTTCAATATATTCATTCCGTTCTTGTTCTCATAGGAGACATTGTCCATAATGTTCCTTACAAGGTGTATACCAAGACCGCCGATGGCCCTTTCCTCAACGCTAAGAGTTGTATCGGCCTTTGGAGCGGCGGTGGGATCAAACGGGATTCCCTTGTCCCAAAGGACAAACTCTATTGCGCCTTCCTTGATGATAGCCTTGAGATTGGCGTTGCCGTGCTCTCCCTTAGGATAAGCGTACATCATCACATTTGTAACGGCCTCCTCAAGGGCAAGGTTAAGTCCCATTGCAAGGCTGCTGTCAATTCCCGTTGCCTCCTGTACCTTTTCTATGAAGCCCTCCAGCTGGGGAATCTGGCTTATGTCATTGTCAAAGGTAATCCTGAAAACCTTGCCATCCGACTCATCCTTACCAAGGTAGTGGATGAAAAGGACCGTTATGTCGTCGCTCTGGGCGGCTTCACCGCGGAACTCCCTGACGGCTTCGGCCACGCAGGCCATCTGCTCGCTGGCGGAACGGCGGTTGTGAAGTACCTTTATCATCCTCTCTTCCCCAAACAGCTCGTGATTAATATTCTCCGCTTCCGTAACGCCGTCCGTGTACAGGAAAATGGCGTCGTCGTAGCGGATATCGGCCTCCTGCTCCGTGAACGCGAATCCCGACATCACGCCAAGCGGGATGTTTGAGTCTACGGGCAGCTCCGCTATGCGGTCCGTGAGGGCGATGGGAGCATTATGGCCGGCATTGCAATATACCATATGGCCGGTCTTCATATCCAGTACGCCGCAGAAGAAAGTCACGAACATTGATGCGTCGTTGGACTCGGACAGACTGTCGTTCATAGTGGTGACAATCTTTGCCGGGCTGTGCTCGTGGTTGGAAACAGAGCGGAAAAGACTCCTTGTTACGGCCATGAACAGGCTGGCGGGAACGCCCTTGCCGCTGACGTCTCCTATGCAGTAGAACAGTTTCTCGTCCCTGATATAGAAGTCGTAGAGGTCTCCTCCAACTTCCTTTGCCGGCACAATGGCGGCAGCCATATCTATGTCGTCCCTGCTGGGGAAAGGAGGGAAGGTCTTGGGAAGCATTGAACTCTGGATGTCGCTGGCCGCCTGCAGTTCACCCTCTATGCGGGTTTTGCTTTCGGATGCCTGGTTGAGCTCCTTCTGGTTCTTGATGGTATAATAGAGGATTACAATGAGAAGCAGCACGCCAAGGATCTGGAGGAGCATTACCACAAAGCCCATCTTCTTGGATTCTCCGTAGATTTCATCTTCGGGAATGATGATGGACATTGACCATCCTGTGCGGGTAATGGTGTCAAAGAACACGCGGAGCATCTTGCCCTTGTACTTGAGCTGAGTGTTGCCGGTGCTGCCGGAAAGCATAGCTTCTCCAACCTCTGCAAATACTTCCGAGCCATCAGTCTTGCGTGCAACTTCCTGGATTGAGTGGCGCATAACAAGGGTTTCGGCGGGACTCACCATAATGCGTCCGGCGCGGGAAATCATGAAATTGTATGTGTTGGGATACACCTTCACGCTTCCCACAAGATCCGTGAGCCAGTCAAGGGAAACATCGGCCGTAAAGACGGCTGCGGGCTTGCCCTTAACCATTACCGGAACGGAATAGGTGGTCATGATAATGTTTCCGCCGCCCTCGTCATAGTAAGGCTCCGACCAATATCCGCCGCCTGCCTCCAGAGGTTTTACAAACCATTCCTGGGAATGGTAATCGTACTCCTCGGTTGCAAGGGAGGACTTTGTGACGTGGTCCCCGTCCTGGAAAGAGTATGGCGCCACATTCTTGTCTATCAGGGCAACGGCCGATCCGTAGATCACGGGGTTGTGCTCCACCATCCTTGCTGTTATGGCGGCAAGGCTGTCCGGCTTTCCAATCTGATACTCCACGCTCCAGGCAGCGTTTCTAACGGCGGTTTCCACCTGTTCCGTCACGGAGAGTATCTGAAGTTCTGTGGCTTTGAGCTGGCCTTCGGCGCGGCGGTTGGCTTCCTCAGTTATGGTCCTGGAAGAGAAATAGTACTGAAGAAGAGACGTGGCCTCAAGCGTGACCACACTCACCACCACTATCATGAGGCCCTGTAAGGCGGCCCGCTTGATTGACTCGGACTCCTTTTTGAGTGATGACTGTCTTGCCATACTAGATTATACCTTTGAGACAGGCCCTCATCTCCGGCATGGGGCGCTTGGTGTCTCGTTCAACAATAAGGGTCTTCAGACCGGCATAAGGGAGAATCTCCTCAGTGATATCCTTAAGGCTGCGGTCATGGCCGAAGTATTCCGGAGCAAAGCACTCCCAGAACTTGGTGGAGAGGGATTTTGGCATGTGGAACACTTCCTTGATGAAGGCTTCGTCGCTGACGCAGCAGCAGAGGTAGACCATTCCCACGTCAAAGAGATTGTATCCGTAGCAGAAATCCCCAAGGTCTATGAAGTAATTCTTGCCGCCGGCCATAATCAGATTGCTGAACTGGAGGTCTCCGTGGATGGCGGTATCGGTGTCCGGGGCATCGGCAATGAATTTTCCGATTGCGTCTTTCTCGGCCGATGTAAAGAAAGGATTCTCCTCCAGGAGCCTGTAGTAGCGGTCTTTCACGTTCTCAAAGTCTGCGGGATCCACATGGACTTTGTGAAGCTGAAGGCACATCCTGGCAAAGTCTGCAGCGTACTTACCCACATTCTCAGGGTTATCGGCCGTAGCGCGGGAATAGGAAACTTTTCCGGTTATGCGGCGGAAGCGGATGCCGTAGCGAACGCCGTCCGTCACATATTCTCCGGGCTCCGGGGTGGGGATGCCAAGTTCGTAGACCTTGCGGGCCATTAGCATCTCGTCCAGGGGCTGCTGCACTTTTCCCGGATTGTAGAGTTTCATCATTACATCAGGATTGGTGCGGTGGTTGAAGCTTTCTCCGTTGGCTCCTTCACCGGAGTGGACATAGTCCTCGAGATTGATTTTTATTGCATCCATTGTTCTCTGTTCCATTTAGTGAATACTTCGTCTATAAGGCTCTCGAATTCCTTGTAAGCAAAGGTGTCCGAGAGATCACTGAGGGCCCAGGCAAGGCCGCGGTAATGCCACTCGTGGTCACTGGGATCAGGGGCATGGAAGATTTTCCAAAGTTCATCCCCTTTGACGGCGTAATCCCTTGCGATTGCCCTCATATTGGAGAGTTTGTCTCCAAGGGCAACTATCTTGGCGTCACGGGGAGCGGCGGCAAGGCGGTCGATGGCGGCCTGCTTGCGGGCGCGCCAGCTCTCTTCCTCGGAAACGCCCTCAGGGAAGACGTCGGATTCGGAAACCACAAGGTTTGCGATCCTGTCCCCGAATTCCGCACGGATTTCATCGGCCGATATATCCGTATCCTCAATTACGTCGTGGAGGGCGGCGGCGGCAAGAAGTTCCTGGTCCGGGGTTATGGTGGCCACTATTTCCATGGCCTCCATAGGGTGAACGATGTATGGGAAGCCCTTTCCGCGGCGTTCCGTGCCGGCGTGGGCTTTGACCGCAAAGATTATAGCGCGGTCCAGAAGTTCTGTATCAAGGGGTTTATTTGCCATTACTGATTCATAAAAGGAAGGTTGGACGTCTGTTCAAGGAGGATTTCCGCCATCATTACATTTGTATCGCTGGCGCCGTTAAGGATATCCAGAAGCATCTTGAGGCCCGCTTTTCCGCCGCCCATTTTCACGATGTAGGCGATGCAGAGGTCCTGAGGGCCAAGGGAAGAGGATATGATGTCAAGGTCTGTAAGGCCTATCTGGTAGCAGGCAAGCTGGAAGGCGCCTTCCTGGCAGGACTTGATGATAGAGTCTATGTCTCCAAGGGTTTTGCACTGGAGCATCTTGAACACCTCCAGATAGTTCAGCAGGGAAACTTCCTGGATTTCTGCCTGGTTCATGGAGGCTATGCGGCGGTTGAGGGGATCGAAGGGCCTGGTGTTCAGGAAACTGCGGAAGGAGTCTCCGTCAAGGGGGACCTCGGAGAGGTTGCCGGAGGCCACAAGGGCCTGGATGCGGCGGCGGTAGTCGGCAAGGTCTGCCCTTATCTCCGAGAACTGTTCATCGGCCAGTTCCAGAAGGCCGGCAAGGCGGCTGAGGCTGCGCCTGTATTCCAGGGGGATTTCTACGCCGGATTTATAGCCGGTGTCGTGGTTCATATTGGCCCATGCATGCTGGAGGACCGTCCTCATCTGGATTTCAAAGCGGTATGGGAAGCCGTCCATTGAGCAGATGTAATGGAGGGACATGTAGCCAAAACTGTCTATCTCGTGGATCTTTCTTTTGTCTACGGAATTCTCCCAGTCCACCTTGAAAAGGCGCTCCACGGCCGATGCCACCTTGTCTACGTCGTCAATGTAGAAGGTGATGACGCGGACGCCGACGATGTCTGTAATATCGGCCAGGGAGGCATACTTGGAGCCCTTGAGCTCAAGTTTTCCGGCAAGGGACCCCTCCGTTTTCACGCGGGATTCTATGGCGGCGACTATAAGCCCCGACTGCCTGAAAACCTTCTCAAGGGTGGCCTTGACTTTGACGGCGGCCTGCTCCGCTGCGGGTTTTGCCTGCCTGTATTCCTCCAGGATAGCCTGGCAATGAGGATCCAGATTACTCATTTGGATTTGTTACTGTAAATTTAACTTCTTTGTCCACTCCGTAGCCGGTCCAGTAGCCAAGGGCGCCGTCCAGGTTGCTCTCAAGGTCATTTTCAAAGAACATGCTGAAGGCGTTGGAGGCCAGCATTATCTCAAAATTGTTCCAATACTCGAAGGCTTTTCTGTCCGTTGTGCACAGTTTTATCCACAGCACATCACCGGTATGGATGTTTGGAAAATCTATGTTGTCCATAAGGCGCTGGGTGCTGTACACAAAGACTTCAGTATAGCCGCTGAGGGATTCGTCGGAGATATTTGTCATTGCCGAAGGGTGATAATGGGAATCCTTCCCTTCAGTCTTTGTGAATATCTTGTAGAACTGGCCGGTCTGAGGGGGATCAGTGAAGCAAACCCTCACGGATGCGGTTGTATCCGTTACGGCCTGGACATAGACCTTGTCTATGGGAACTGGTGCAGGGATCTTGGTGGAGGCCTCAACATGGTAGTCCTTATACTCCACCTTGAGAGTATAGGTCTTGCCCACTTCTCCGGTGATGGCCGATGTAGTATAGATGTACGGCGGGAAATACTCAGGATCAGGGATTCCGGTGAGGATTTCCGTGTTGGTGCCGTCAGAGATGCTTACCTTGGCCCATTTTGCAATATGGTCAAGGATTCCCTTTGAGTCCATCTCACGGCCCGTGGCTATGCCTATTGATTCCGACACCATCACAATGGGATGGCCGCCGTTCTCTATCCAGCCTTCAACCACAAGCTGCGACCGTCCCACCTCCTCTGTTTTGGAGCAGGCCAAGAGCACAGGAAGAAGGGCTACTAATATATGAAGAATCTTTTTCATTTAGACTCTCAGGAAATAACCCACGGACGGCATGAAACGTAATTGGATAAGGTTGGAGCGGAAAGAGTAAGTCTTTTGCTGTTTGTTGTAATGAAGACCGTATCCAACTGCGTTAACCCTTCCAAGGACGTTGTACATTGAGAAATTGATGCCGTGGGTGAGTTTGGGGCCTTTTTTAATGTACCAGTTGCCGCTGATGTCCAGTTTGGCGTATGGAGGGAGGGTTTCGGCGTTATACGGGCCGTAGGTGCACACCATGCGGCTTCCCACAAGGTAGAAGGAAGTGGGACGGGTATATGGCGTACCGCTTGCCACCACAAATGTTGCACCCACATCAAACCTTCCAAAGTCATAAGTGGCAACTACGTCAAGTTCATGCCTTCTTTCATGGGCCGATGTAAATTCAAACGCGTGCCAATCATTGAGGAAGGTGCGGAGGCTCCTGGCCCAGGCATAGCTGATCCAGCCGGTGAATCGGCCTTTCTGCTTCTGGATCATAACATTGAAGCCAAAGGCGCGGCCGTTTCCCTTCAGGGTGCTTGTTTCAAGGGAATAGTCTCCGGTGTACATGTCCATGAGGGAGCCAACGTACTCCAGCTGGTTGTAGAGCTGCTTGTAGTACACTTCCGCAGACACGGACATCATCTGGTCCCAGAAACTGTTGTTGTATGCAAGGGAGAAGCAGTGTGCCCACTGGGGAGCCTGGATGTCCCCTGCCAGGGTCCAGAATTCCGACGGAAGCCCGTTGGAGGTCATACCCGTCTGGAAGAGGTTCTGGCGCTTTATCCCGTATGTGAAGTCAAGTTTGCCGCCCTCCAGGAAATTGGCCATAAGACTTACTTCCGGAGTTATGCCCCAGAAGCTTTTGCGCTGGGGGGAGAGGTACCAATCGGCCCCTATTCCGGCTTTTATGCTGAGCCAGTAGCCAAGGCTGCGGTTGTATTCTGCATTGACGGCTGCGGCAAAGGCGCTTTCCGTGGGGACGCCGCCGTTGTTGTGGGAGTCGTTGAAATGACCTTCCGTGTAGGGATTCTGCGGCTGGGTGTAATAAGCGCTGAAGCGGGCGCCGAAGTCCCAGTTCTTCCAGTGGAACTTTGCCCTGTAACCGGCGTCCATTATGTAGGACTGGAGCCTGGCGTATACGCCGAATGCCTTCAGACGGGGGTCCAGGCCGGCGGTGGTGTAGTAGGCGGTTTGCTTGAGGGAGGCCTCCGGGTAATAGTGGTTCCAGTGCACGGCGCCCATGGCGTTGTACCATTTGGCATCCATTGACTCAAACAGGCCCACGCCGTTGAAAAGGCCCATGTCCATGCCGCCGAAAAGGTCTACGGTAATGCGGTCCTTCTTGGTGGGCTTCCAGGTCCAGGTTATGTTGGCGTCAGTGAAGTTGTAGGTGAGGGCGTTGTCTTCATAGCGGAGCATACCGCCAAAGAGGAGGTCCAGGTAGGTGCGCCTGGCGCTTATCTTGAGGGAGGATTTTCCAAGGGGAATATCCACGGTTCCCTGGGCCGATAAAAGGCTGAGGGAAGCATCCACGCTGAGTTTTCGGGCAACAGTATCGGCCAGTTGCATATCTATCATGCCGCCTATGCGCCCTTCCTGGCCGCAGGAGGTGGCATATTTCATCCCGCTGTAATGCGGAGAGTTGAAGGCGGAGAAAAAGCCAAGCATGTGCCCGGTGCCATAGATGGGGACGCCCTCCTGGGAGATAAGGGTGTGGGAGTGCTCGCTGCCCTGCATATACAGGCCGCCGTCAATCTCCGTATTCAGCTGCACGCTGGGGAGAAGACGCACAAAGCGGAGGGGGTCAGGGGTGCCCAGAATAGAGGGGATCTTGGCTATCTTGTCCGTGTTGATCTGGCCGCTGATGCCGCGGCTGTTAAGGATGAGTGGCTTGTTGTACTCCTCCGTAATGACAGATCTGTCAAGGTCAAAGGTGGCTACGGTATCCGGCTCCTGTGCACGCGCGTAGGAACCAGCTGCGATGAGGGCTATGACCGCCATCAGACTATTCCGTAGAAAAGACATTTTTCAGCAGAAAATCTATCAGTGGTTCTACAAGAAGGACTCCGGTGACGGCATAAGTGGTGCCGTCTGGGAAGCGGAATACAGGCGTGGGGACCTTGTTGTAGACAATCAGGTCCATGGTGGCAACCTGAACATTGTCTATGAATACCTTGACGCCGTTTTCACGGAGGCTCTTCCCCTGGATGGTGATGCCGCCGTGAAGATTTGCCTCAAATTTTCCGGCACTCACATCCATGGAGATGAGCGCGAGGCCGTCCTTGGTGTAAGTGTAACGGACGGTCCCTAATTGGAGGACCGTGATCTTGCTGTTTTTCAGGATCTCTGCCGTGGGATTTTCAATCCCCTCCAGGTTGAACTTCTTGAAAAAGACTGTAAAGGCGTCGTCCAGCTGCTTTTTCTTAAGTTCCTCCTGAGTGAATTCATGCATATCCGTGCCTTCCGCCTCCGGAGTCTTGTTGCAACCGGCGGCCAGAATTATAGCAAGGATAAATATGTACACACGCGCACGCATAGATTGCAAATATATGAAATTTCGCTGTTTTTAGAAAGAGTTCCACCTGCTTTTTCACTTTTTTTTACTTTGCGCTTGCAGTTTTGGAAAAAAGCAGTAAATTTGCAGTCCCAATTCGGGGCACATTGAGATATGGTGTAATGGTAGCACTACAGATTCTGGCTCTGTCAGTGAGGGTTCGAGTCCTTCTATCTCAACAATTTACATTGGTAATCAGAGGGTTGCAAATTTACGCACACTTCCTCGGTTATCAGACTCAAAACCCCTCGGGGTTATGATGGCGGGGTAGCTCAGCTGGTTAGAGCGTCGGATTCATAATCCGGAGGTCGTGGGATCGTGACCCACTCCCGCTACCACACCTAAAGACATAAGTAAGCGGCCGGTACGAAGCCCTTACGCCCAAAACAACTCACTATATGCTTCCGGCGCACTTCGATGCGGCGGTTTACTTTTTTTTTATAAAGGGCCTCCATGACGCGCAATGACCATAGCGACGACCGGTATCTCGGGTTCACTTTCGAAACTGAGAAGGCTATTCGTGTGCTCACAGATCTTCGTGATCTCGGCTATGACCATGTGTCCATCAGACAGATGCTTGTCTTTGCCCTTTCGAAGATTGAGCACCGCCAGGAGAAACTGGAGAAGATGAAGCACCTGCTTGAGGTGCGAGAATCCATCAGTGTGTCCGGTCTGGCAACCGCCTTGGGCGTTACACGGCAATCCATCTACAACTGGAGAGATGCTGGATACGTCTTCCGCACACCGACCGGTCAGATAGATCTCAAAGAGACCGTCGATTTCTGGGAAGCTATCGATAGCTGGGTTCAATAACCGCGATACTTCTCTGATACTGGCTACGGAAACCCGTCTCAGAATCCAATAGAATACACATCGCCTGGATCTGGAATCTCTCCCCGCCGAGGTTCCAGATTTCCGTATATCCTGGAATGGTGACGTTCATCAGTTGCGAGCAGTCCCCATCTGCCAGGAATCCCCGCATTCCCCTGACGCCATATCCTTTGCCGGGAACTGTGAGCCGAAGACGGGCATACAAACGATAACGCTCCGGCTGGGCATACTGAGACACGTGCGC
>CACXNH010000030.1 GCA_902768955.1 uncultured Bacteroidia bacterium
CAATCCTTCATGAGGAGAAGAAGGTTCAGGAAACCGTCTGCAGTGAAGACAAACTGGCAAAGGGGATCTGAGTGGTAGGTCTTCAGGATATCAGGGTCTGAGCACACCCAGGCGGCGGGCCAGCCTTCCTTCTCAAATGGCTTGTTGTATGCCCCGAAGGACATTTTCTGAAGTATTTCAGGCCTGTAATGCCATCCTTTAATCCGGCCGATAATCTTTGCCAGAAGTATGCCGGCACCCTTTGCGGGATTATCCGACGGACAGCCGCATACTATGAGACTGTCTATGTGGCTGTCATAACGTTTTGCATAAGATCTCACAATCATAGAGCCCATGCTGTGACCAAACAGATTGAGCGGAATTCCCGGCCATTTCTTCTTTGCCCAGAGACTCACCCCCTTCAGGTCATCAACCATGGCAAGCCAGCCGCCTTTACCCATATATCCAAGGTCATCGGGACTTTTTACGGAAGCACCGTGGCCCCTGTGGTCATTGCAAACCACCGCATAACCGTTCCCACAGAGGTACTCCATAAGGGGAATATACCTCTCCTTGTGCTCGCACATTCCGTGGGCAATCTGGACAATGCCCTTGGGGTCACCTGAAGGCTCTGAGTAAATTATTGACAGCTTTAGCCCGTCAACTGGAGAGATGATTGTGTCTGAGTTCATAAATCTAAACTGTAAATCTGAAGATGATAAAATAAATTATCTCAGGTATCTGGCTTTGAGAATTTCCCTGTCCTCGGAGGTGACTCCAAGGACATTCTCAAGGTATGAATCAATGGAGCCGTACTCAGCGTCAATACGGTCCAGGGCCTTCACAAAATTGTCCGTGTTGCAGCCAAGGAAGGCTTTCACAACACCTATCTCCTCCTCCTTGCCGCCAAGGCGTTCAACGCGGCGGGAGTATTTACGTACATCGGCCTCATATACGCGGTTGGTGGCGTCGAAATCGGCCACGATTGTCTCACGGTCTGCGCCCAGAGCCGCCAGCAGAAGGGCCGATGCCACTCCTGTGCGGTCCTTCCCCTGCGTGCAGTGGTAGAGGACGGCACCGTTTTCCGTTGTGATGACGTGGCGGAAAAAATTTGCAAACTGCCTCTGGCAATCGGGGTCGAAAAACAGCGTGGGATACATCTCCCTTGCCACGGCCTTGGCTCTGTCGTTGAAAGCCATGAAAACAATTATCTTCTTTATATCGAACTTCTTTCCGCGTTTGACCTTTTTCATCTCCTCTTCAGAAGCCTGGGCCGAAGCATTGCCGCTGGCATCTATGGGAAGGACGATATTATCGGCCCCGGGAACCTTAAGATCCTCCTTCCCGCGTTTTTCCTCAATCTTCCGGAAATCGACAATCTTCGCGACAGGGAGAGATTCAAGATATGCTATGTCATCTTCTGAGGCCTCGGCAAGATGCGCGGCCCTGATCAGGACGCTGTCACGGACAACTCTTCCGTCCTGTACTGTATAGCCGCCCAGGTCACGGGCGTTGACTATACTTGTGACCGGAAGGAACTGCTGGGCGTATGCCGATAAAGAGATTGTCATAGCTGATAATAAAAGGGCTATACGTGATTCCCTCATTTGTAATACTGCTTAATGATACGATGCGCAATTATGCCGAAAAATAAATTCTCCGCAAATGTGGGGCGGCTGAAATTAACGCGGAAAACAAGGTCCAGAAGAGCATATTTGCCAGCAAGGGCGTCAAATTCCATACGCTTATCCTTCCCGGCATAATCATCGGCAAAAGCATCCCAGAAACGGTGCAACTGCTCTTCATTCATATGGAATATCTCCTGTACCTGCTTCATGGGGGCATACACTTTACAAATCTGGAAAAGATGGCCGATATCGAACATGGGGTCTCCGTGGGCAAAACGGTCAAGGTCTATCCAGTAGTATTTTCCGTCTGATGCTATCAGGTTGCCGGACTGGAAGTCTCCGTGAACGCAGCCTTCATTTTCCTTGATTGTGGCGGCAAAGGCACGCACCATTTGCCTGCTCTTGCAGGAGAGGAACTTGACCTTGTCTATGACACTCAAAAGCTGCTCTTTACGGCTTGGAAAACGGTCCTTTGGACAAGGCGTGGAGAAGAGTTTCTTACCTTCTGCAGACAGCACCCGGGCCATTTCTTCAATACGGGAAGGATCATCGTGGCATATCTTGGACAGGGATCGCTTGTTCTTTACGCGCTCAGAGATGGTGCCGTAGTAATCCCCCACCTTCACAATCTCCAGCATCCTGGGCGTAAGAAGCCCTACACTTTCTACGGCTTTAGACACATTGTACTCATGCTCTATGATGGGAAGCTTATTCATCCTTGGTTTGTTAACTTTCAGGATTATATCGGGCTCCTGGGGATTCTCATACGTGGAGCCGTTTCCGCCTTCTCCAACTTTGGTCCAGGCAGCAAGGTCTATCTGTTTCATCTCTTCCATCTTTAGAACTGATTAGTTTTACAAATATAATCATTTTAGGTGGTTAAAACGGCACCACCAATTTAAAGGTGACGTTCCGGCCAATATTGAATATGCCCATGTCCTTGAGGCGGCTAAGGTGCGGGGCGTATACAGTGTCCGTGAGATTGGAGCCAATCACGTAAATGGAGAAACGTGTCTTTCCCGCTATTACCACATCCGTTCCGGCCGATGCTCCAAGAAGCAGGAACGCGGGCGTTGCCGTTTCTGTGTCGTCCTTGGCGTAGAAATGATCCTGAGGCATGTTCCAATCCAGATTCACAGCAAGGAAGGCATTGTTGAAAAGACAGTTGCCATGAGTGATTTCCCATTTTATTTCAGAGAAAAGGCGCGGGGCCGGAATGAGCGGAAGAAAGTCTCCGGCTGCTTCGCGGGCATAGATGTAGGAAAATGCACTGCTCAGGTGCAGCTGATGGATGGGATGGACATCAATGCCCACTTCGCCGCCCGCCAGGTGTGCCAGGCCACTCTGGAAGGCATATACTGGAAGGCCCTCATCTGAAACGTCCCCGTTCCTTGCTGCAAATATGTAATTGTCTATTCGGCTTGCAAAAAGGGCTGCCTGGAGGGATACATGTTTGGAACTGAAATCAACTCCAAGGTCCCCCTGGAGGCTGTATTCCGGCTTCAGGTCCTTGTTTCCAACCTCATAGCGGAAGGTGCCCTCATGCTCTCCGCTGGAGCCGAGTTCAGCAAGATTTGGGGTGCGGAAACCGCGGGCTACATTGGCCTTCAGCATGAAGTGTTCTCCAAGCGGACGCACCGCTCCAAGGCTGGCGCTGACGCCGGGGAAAGTGCGGGCGAAGTCCTCAAAACGGCCCTCCAGAGGCTCAGAGTGGAGCCATCTTATATCGGCCCTTAAGCCGCCGGAAAGAGTCCATTCTCCAAAGGTTTTTGAAGCGGTTGCAAAGATGCCGGCGTCAAAGAGACGGTATGCCGGGATGAGATATTCGTCGCCAAGGTTCCGGCTTATCTGGCCCATCCCGGCTATTCCAACGGCGGTTTTCCAGCCTTTCCATAGACTTCCCTGCCAGCGGATATCGTAATTAATGGTGTTTAGTTTGAAGTCCAGGCCGGGGACATCAGCCTCATCCTCAAACTCCTGGCGGCGGTTCTGCTGCCATCCAAGGAGCACCTTGAGGTTGCCGGGGCCAAGATGGATGGTGTTGTCAAGGACGGCCTTGTAATGGCGCACCTGCTGGAGGGGAAGAGCCGGCATGTAGCCAAAGTTGTCGCCTTCTCCTTCTATCATTCCGGGGGTAAGGTGGAAGTAGGAGAAACGAAGCCTGGAGTATCCCCATCGGCCATTTTTACCTATCAGTGCCGATGCCGCCCGCTGCCGGAACCCCGAATTTGCCACGGGACCGTTGGAGGCGTTGGAGTAGGCGCGGGCGTATTTGTCGGAGAATCTGCCTCCAAGAATCCAGCCTTTTACATTGCCGTCTGCGGCAAGGGAATATGCTGCAAGGCCGTTATTGGTGTGGTATTCCGCCTCTGCGCTGCCGCCAAACTCACCAGGGCCGCGAACCGGTTCCGGATGGAAGATTATTATGCCGGCAAGAGCGTCTGAGCCATACATAAGGGACGCCGGGCCTTTGAGGATTTCCACTGAATGGACGCCGGCGCCGTCCACCTCTATGCCGTGCTCGTCGCCCCACTGCTGGCCTTCCTGACGGATGCCGTCACTGACCACAACAACACGGTTGTAACCCATTCCGCGTATGACAGGCTTGGAGATTCCGCCGCCGGTAGTGATTTCACTTAGGCCGGGTTTTTTTGCTATTATATTAATGATGTTTCCGCCGGAGGAGGCTTTTATATCGGCCGGACGGATTACGGAAACGGGCGCGCTCATTTCCTTCAGTTTTGCGTCTCCGGCAAGGCCGGTGACCACAATTTCCCTAAGCTCCAGATGCTTGAAAAACACATCTGTGGAGTCCTCCTGTGCCGCCGCTGCTACACATACTAGTAGCAGCGACAATACAAAAATTGTCTTTTTCATTCTGATTTTAGTTTTAAGGATTAGTAACTAGAAGCAGAATGAGACGGGTGGCGCGCGAGGTGATGAAGGGTTATGGATTTGGGCGGCGGCGTCTTCGGGAGACTCTTCCGGAGACGGCGTGAAAATGGCTGCGTTAAAGCAGACCTCAATGCCTTCCGAGGGTACATACTGCTGCCCAAGGAGTTGGCAAATGAGACAGTCGTCGGTTCCTGTATTGGTGTTCAGATGGCCCTGGTGGGGCTGGTGCTGGGCGCAGGAATGGCAGTTACTGTCTGTAGGGAGCTGGTGGTGATGGTGAAAAGGCGCAATCAGCACTGCCGGCAGGATTACCGCCAGCATCAGAAGTGCCGATATGCGCTTTTTCAGCAGCATCCCTATCCTTTGAAGGTGTATCCGGCCTTTTCAACGGCGGCGCGGATATCTTCCTCCTTTGCCGGGCCCGTGATGGTGAGGCGTTTTTGAGAGGCACTGGCCTTGGCTTCTTCCACACCGGGGACATCTTCCACGGCACGGCAAACGGCGGCCTCGCAGTGGCTGCAGTGCATTCCTTCTACGGTATACACGGCGGTGTCAGGGTCGAGAGCCTTATTCTTAAAGCGTTCAAAGAGTTTCATAATAAGTGCAAATATAATAAGAATTGTGAGTACGCCTGCGCAAATCAGTTTGAAAGTGCCGGGAAGGGCCTCAGATGCACAGCAGGAAGCAATTCCAGCCGCTTCCGGCACTTTGAGGCCGATGGCATTTATTATGAGGCCGAAGCCAACGGAGAACACCACTATTGTTCCCAGATAAATCCAGGTAAAACAGCTTCCAAGGGCCTTCCGAACCACAAGGATTGATGCCAGATTCACTGCCGGCCCTGCCATCAGCATTACAAGCGCCGCACCGGGAGAAAGCCCCTTCATCATCAGCGCCGCCGCCACGGGAATACTGCCTGTGGAGCAGATATACATAGGGATTGCAATCACCAGGATTACAAGCATCTGAAGGAGCGGCTCACTGCCAAACTGCAGGAAGAACTGGTCCGGCACCGCAACCTGGATGAGTGCCGCTATTAACAGACCTATTGCAAGCCTCCCTCCAATGTCCTGAATCATCTCAAAGTATGCATACTTCAGGACCCTCCAGACGGGGCTTCCGGATTCCACTTTACAGGTATCGGCCTGATCCGCACCGGTCTCCTCCTCCCCTGCCAATCTGCTCACAAGGATGCCGCCACAGACACCTGTGACAAGTGCCGCCACCGGCCGCACTATTGCAAAGCCCAGCCCCAGCAGTGAGAACGTGGCAAGAATGGAATCTATCCCCGTTTGCGGCGTTGCGATGAGAAACGATGCCACCGCCCCCTTTGAGGCATTTTCCCTCCTCAGGCCTATTGCAGTGGGGATAACCCCGCAGGAGCAGAGCGGCAGCGGAACTCCAAGAAGCGCGGCCCAAAGAACCGCCCACTTATTGTCTCTGGAGAGATATTTCCTGTAGAATCCCTTAGGCACAAATACGTGCAGCAGTCCCGCAATTAGAAAACCCAGAAGCAGATAAGGACTCATCTCTGAGACCACACTGAGAAGGGACATCAAAAACTCTCTCATCTCTCAATTCACTGAACAGGAATTTCGGTATCTGAGGAGAGGATAAAGACGGTTTTCTGGCCGTTTTCACGGGCAAACTTCATTGCACCTTCAAGGTCTTCTTCAGGGAACACCTTCACGCTGTCATAATAGTATGTTCCGGTTGCCTTGTCCTTCCATCCGCCAACATAACCGTCATGGGAATACGCATGCGCGGTGACTGCGTATATGTCACGGCCACCAGTCATGCCTTTGGTTTCTGCGTATGCAACTGCAATGCCCACCTTGGGCTGTTCCATGGTGCGGATATCCATTGTGAAGCCTTCCGGGTGGCTCCGGCCCATGGACAGAATGCGGTTACGTACATTAGAAGGCGTGCGTAACACATTAGTGTTTGAGGTGGTGTCAGTAGTCTTGGAAGCAGTTCCGCAGGAGGTGAATACCGGAGGGAACAGAACAAGCAGCAGCGCCGCAATAAATGCATAAAGATTTCTCATAAAGATATAGTTGGTTTTCAAAGATACACAAAAATCATTAACTTTAGGCCAATAAAACTAACAATATGAACAGACTCACAATCCTTGCCGCTACCGCTCTTGTCTTGGCAGCCTGCGGAACCACCAACAATTCCGGCGTTAAGGACGGAAACAAATATGTACCTTATGAGCAGCGTGAAGGAGATGAGGCCGTGGTGTATTTCACCCGCAACCTGTCTCCGGAAGGCCTTATAGCCGCCTATGAGAAGGTTAACGGCGAAATCACAGGAAAAGTGGGCGTAAAACTCCACACGGGAGAGAAAAACGGTCCCAACATCATTCCCCGTGAATGGGTTAAGGCCTTAATTGAAAAAGACCTCCCAGATGCCACAATCATAGAGACCAACACGTATTATAAGGGAGACCGCTACACCACGGAGCAGCACCGTAAAACCCTTGAGGTGAACGGCTGGACATTCTGCCCTGTGGACATAATTGATGAGGAAGACACACTCACACTCCCAGTTAATGGAGGCAAATGGTTCCGGAAAATGGCTGTTGGAAGCCACATTGTGAATTATGACTCAATGGTGGCCCTCACCCACTTCAAAGGCCACACCCAGGGCGGTTTTGGCGGTTCCAACAAAAACATTGGAATAGGATGTGCCGATGGCCGCGTGGGCAAGGCCTGGATCCACACCACTCCCGGTCAGCCCAACAAGTGGGACATCGCCGAGGAAGAATTCATGGAGCGCATGACAGAGAGCACCAAGGCCACCATAGACCACTTTGGAAAGCATGTGACATACGTGAACGTGATGCGCAACATGTCCGTCTCCTGTGACTGCGAAGGCACTGCTGCTGCGCCCGTGGTGACCCCCAATGTTGGGATTCTCTCCTCAACGGACATCCTTGCCGTGGACCAGGCCTGCGTGGATATTGTGTACGCCATGACGGCAGAAGAACACCATGACCTTGTGGAGCGTATAGAAACGCGTCATGGCCTCCGCCAGCTTTCCTATATGAAAGAACTTGGCATGGGCCATGACCGTTATGTCCTGATAGACCTTGACAACAACGGCAGGAGAATCACTGCCGCAGAAGCCGCAAAGGACCTTAAACCGTTTGTGAAGTAACTATAAGGGTATCCGGGATGCTTTCCCTGGCTTTCTCCAAACCCTCTTCCATAAGTTTCAGAAGGTTCTTTATGCCTTCTCCGGCATTGTTGATGATGCTGTCTACATCAAAGCCCATATCCCTTCCCTCGCTGTCCTTGGGAATCCACTTCACGGTGATGTAGTCCCCGCTGGATGTGTCAAAGATATGATATGTGCCGATTTTCCTGGTACGACGGAATTCGTATCGGCCTGTCTGCCGGTGATTGTGGCTCTGCTTTGGGGAAATGACGGCCTCGAAGGTCATCTCCTCGTTGTTGTCATAATGGATGGCCGACAACTCCCCGGTAGCCGTGTCAAACTTCAGTGAATAACCGGGATACCAGGTTTTGATGTTCCTGAACCTGCCCACCTGAGCGAATACCGGCAGCGTGAGAAATACTGCCAGGACAATTATAACAATTCTTTTCATACCTCCATTCCCCGCAATTATCAGGCCACTTTGGTGATAAGGCCACGGCTGGCATCCATCACAATGTGGTCTCCGTTCTTCAGGACCTTTGTGGCGCCCTTCACGTTCACAATTGTGGGGAGGCCGTACTCACGGGCGACAACGGCGCCGTGGGACAGCGAGGACCCGATTTCCGTGACAAGACCGTTCACAATTGAGTAGTATGGAGTCCAGCCAATGTCCGTGAAGCGTGCCACCATGATTTCTCCTTTCCGGAGATCATTTGCATCCTCGGCGGAGTTTACGATGCGGACTATTCCTTCACACTGGCCGTTGGAAACGGGTACACCGGAGATCTCACCTTCACCGGACCCTACGTCAAAGACATCTGCGACAGGCTTGCCGATATAGGTGTCGTCAAAGGAGAGTTCCTCCTGGATGGCATTGGCCTTGCGACGCCTCATGGCGACAGGCACCAGGGATGCTTCTCCGGCAATCAGCCGGCCAATCTCCTCATGCGTAAAGAAGTAGATGAGGTCCGTATCCGGAAGCAGCCCGGCGGCAACAAGAAGAGCGGCAAGACGGGCATACCGGGTCTTGAAAAGGTCTATGATCTCAATGAGGCGGGACTTGGTGTATTCCCTGTCAACAACGGCCTGGCGGGCCTTTTTTGCATAGATTATGCTAGCCGCCTTAAGGAGAGGATTCTTAACAAACGCAAACTTTTTCCTGTAATCAATCTCTTCCTCCTTCTGAGTAAGATTCATAGGAGAGCCGACGATACTGGAGAGGTAGTTCATAAGCGGAATCTCGTCCTCTCTCCAGGGCTTGTTCCTGAGTTCGGCCTCCTTGATGCAGCGGTGCCCGTGAACTCGAAGGAAATCCTGGTACTTTGAACTCACCGAAGGATGCTTTCCTATGAATGAGAGAAGTTCATCGGCCTTTAAAGATGCCGCAGCAGGCTCTATGGCCTTAATCTCACGGGCAAGTTCCTGCAGGCGCTTAAGGATATCGGCACTTTCGATGCCGGGGATGTTGCTTAGAAGCCCTGAGAGGAAGGACTGATACTTGCTCTTATCCGGGAAATACTTGTCCAGCATCATGTATAGCGTACTTGTAGCGCTTCCGGAATAGGCCGATGAAGCGTAGTGGTAGATAAGGCTCTCGTCCAGAAGGGCGAGGTTCCTGTCTATGCTGGCGTAAAGCTCCTTGCAGGTGTCCCCTTCAAACTTAATCCTTGGAATGAGCCTGTCCAGTTTTCCCATTGCGGCGTGGCCGGAGAAGACATAGCGGAGGAACTTCACGGAATTGATTCCCCGCACCAGGAAATTGGAGTAAGGCACTGTTACAGGCGGGTAATCATGATACTCTCCCATTATTGAGAGGTTCATGGACTGCGGATTTGCTATGCCCACCTTGGCGTGCATGGCATAAAGCAGGTTCATATCAAAGAAAAGGTGCCCGGAAATGGAGGAAATGAGCCTTAGAGGGGCTTCTTCATGGGCACTTTTATATACTCCCGCCAGCGCCAGCATATAGCGCATGCCGTAGTCTATGGCTTTGGCCGATGTGGACAGCGTAAGCGGAGTCACCGCACCCGGCATCATCTCACCAACATTTCTCTTGGTAAAAAGGTGGCCGGAGATGTCGTCGTCACGGTCAAACTCTTCGATGTCGATGATTTCAGTAGTGATTGGACGCATCTGCAGGAGGTAGAGTTCCCCGCCAGCGATGGCCCATTCAAGATCCATCTCGGCGTTGAAACCGGCCCTTATCTTTTTGCCGGTTTCATAAAGGAGCCGCACCTCTTCCTCAGAAAGAAGCTCATCAGAAATGGCCCTGTAGTACTTCCTTGAAATCTCATATCTATGTGCCGATACCTTCCCGGACACAAGGTTCTCACCTTGCCCAGAGACGGCCTCTATAAGGATTGCAGAGCCGTTGGAGGGGCTGGCGGTGAATAGCACCCCGGCTTTCTCACTGTCAATCATCCTCTGCACCACAACGTTCATCCGGCCCTTTTGGAGGCCAAAATGCTTTGCGTAGTCCTGTACGCGTGCAGCGTCCAGTGAGGCCACGCATTTCTTGACGCTCTCAATAAGGTGAGCGCGGTCTACAAAAAGGCATGTCTCATACTGGCCGGCGTTGGAAGAGCAGCTCTGGTCCTCGTTGGAGGCGGAAGAGCGGACGGATACCTTTTCCGCGCCAAGGGCGTCGAAGGCCTTTAGGATGGCATCATCATCCAGCGAGTCTATTTCAGAAATCACAAATCCGGCGGGAACGGTGAAACCGTGCCTTGAAAGAAGATCAAGGCCCTTAGCTTTCCCTCCAACCTCGGTGTATAATGATTCAGGTAATTCTCCCAGGTTATATATCTTCATCTTCTTATCTCTCCCAAATCTCTCTGGTTAAAGAAACGTCTGCTGTCATGGTTGAAACCAATCTCAAATATGCCACGGCATATTTCTCCGTCAATGGTGAACTCTGCAATATTCTCAATGAGGGTGTACTGACCGTCCTGGAAATGGTAGGTGACTCCGGTAAGTTTTTTGGCCTTAACGGGGATGGTCTTGACGCTGTCCAGAAGCACGCTGAAAGACAGTTCTTCCGGGACTTTTCCCGTTCCAACCTCACTGAGATTCAGATCGGCCTTCATCATATAATGCATTCCGGCGGCGTCACGATAGTTGCCCACCTCCAGGGTGCTTATCACGGGATAAGATACCAGTGAGTAGTTGAACTGCGTTTTTGGTGAGACCGCCATCAGCCACAGGTGGTTGTTCATGTAGTTCCAGTCACGCTTGCCAAAGGAGTGATCCCTCACGCACGGAAGTTCAAAGGACTTTTTTGCACCGTTCAGGGTAAACTCCCCTTTCAGGACGCCTTCCTGCTCATAGTGGCACTGGCCGCTTATGTTCTGGAGTTCCGTGAAAAGGTCCTTGCTCCACTTCTCGTTGGCAATGCCCGTTGCCATTCTTACGGCAGGCATATTGCTGGTGAAATCGATGGGGGCCTGCTTAGGGATGAAAGTGCCGGTGAAGTCCACCTCATCCTTTTCATTCAGAGTGCCCCTGTAGGAAATGGTCCAGTTATCGGCCTCCTTTGCAACTATTATGGGAGACTCCCCAGCGGGATAAATCTCCACGGGAAGGGAATACATCTTACCGCCCAGGTATATGGCAAACCAGGTCTCGTCCATGCTTACGCGCCTTCCTAAGCGTGCATAGAAAGACAGCTCATCACTGTGGGCAGAAAAGTAATAGGAATTATTGATAAGAGGGTCAGTAATGCCCTCCAGCGTAAAATTCTCTGCGTACTCATAGTCAAAGGGCTTTTCTCTGTTCCTTTTCTCCAGGCTCCTTTGAATGATTCCACGTTTAAGTTTAAAAAACATCAGGTTCAGGGTTTAGTCTTTGCAAAGATAATTAAAAAATGCCGTGTTTGCACTCAGAATGCGTCTAATGCCGTTTTTTATGCCAACACGGCAGGCATTTGGGCCGTTTTGGCTGTTTTTTGCAACCAGATTGCTCCTGTGGGGGTTTTGGTGGCAAACACGGCTAACTGTATTTCACGGAAAAGTATTACCTTTATGCCATGAAAGTCCTGTTTGTATGTCACGGCAACATTTGCCGGAGCCCCATGGCTGAGTTCATCCTGAAAGCACTGGTAAAAGCCAGGGGGCTTGATGGACTGTATTATATTGAGTCTGCTGCTGTTTCAAGGGAGGAAATCGGCAATCCCATCTATCCCCCTGCAAAGCGCTGCCTTTCGCAGCACGGAGTGTGGTTTGACCCGGGAAAGCGTGCCCGCCAGGTCACAAAAGAAGATTACAACCGCTTTGACAGGATTATCTGTATGGACGGCTCCAACCTCCGTCTCATACGGCGCATCATCCCTGAGGATCCGGAGGGTAAGATCCACCTCATGATGTCCTACACCGGCATTGGCCGCGACGTAGCAGATCCCTGGTATACCGGAGACTTCGAAGAAACCTTCCAGGACCTCCTGGAAGGCTGTGAAGCAATGCTTGCTTAGCGGACGCCCTGGCCGATAACCAATTGTTCTTCAGGAGATTACGTATAAACGGGTGCACCTGCAAGTGCACCCGTGGATTAGTAAATCGCTGAGTGTCAGGAAGTTGACAGTCAGGCTACTCCGTGAACTTTTTGCCGGCGTTCCAGGCACCGCCAACAACGTCGCCTATGGCACGATAGCACATTCCGGCGGCATCAAACACAATGGGCTGGAGTTTGGAAAGGTCAATCTTGCCGTCCGTGAGGATGCTTTCAGAAGCGCTCTGGTTCACTACCTCCCCCACCAGGATGCCATCGGCCCAACTCACAACCCTGCATTCAAGGGTAAGAGGATATTCGTTGATGATGGGCGCGTCCACATTGGGGCTTGGCGTCACGGTAAAGCCCACCCTAGCCACTTTATCCGGCACTTTGTAGCCGCTCACAAGGCCGAAGTAGTCGGACTCCGCAACGGTACGGATATCGGCAAATGAAACCGTAAATGCGCCGGTGAGTTCAAGGTTTTCCGTAGTCTTGTGCTTGGACATTGAGACTACAATCTTTTTGTAGTCGTACTGTCCGGCCCAGGCGGCCATCATAACGTCCGGGTTATGGTCCTTGTCCCAGGTTGCAATCATAACGCAAGGCTGGGGCGTTGTAACAAGGGCGTGGTCGGGGCCGAAATTCTTGCGGCCGG
>CACXNH010000031.1 GCA_902768955.1 uncultured Bacteroidia bacterium
AACCCGGAAACAGCAGAAGGAGTTCCTTAACTTCCCTCTTGACCTTTATAAGGGGAATCCGTATTATATTCCCCCTATGTACATGGACGAGAAAAAGATTTTCAGGAAAGACTATGTGTATAATGTAAGCTGCGACGCAGTGTTCTTCAATGCCTACAAGGACGGCAAAATTGCCGGCAGGGTCCAGGGTATTATACAGAAGGACGCCAATGCCAAGAACGGGGAGAAACGCGCTCGCTTCACCCGTATTGAGGCAATTGACGACCCTTCAGTTTTCAAGGCACTTATGGATGCCGCAGAGGGCTGGGCCAGGGAGAAGGGCATGGACACCATCCAGGGGCCCATCGGCTACTCAGACCTTGAGAAGGAAGGCCTCCTCATAGAGGGCTTTGAAACCCCCGGTAATTTTGAAACCACCTATAACCTCCCCTACTACCAGAAGCACATTGAAGCCCTTGGTTATAAGAAAGAGGTAGATTATACAGGTTCATTTCTTTACGGGCCCGAATCTAAAGAAACGCTTCAGGAGATGGAGCAGCTTGTAAACTTCATTTTCAAGCGCTATAAACTCCATTTTGGAGAGTCTAAGAACGGGGCCGATTTCATGAAAAAGTACGCCGCCGGTATCTTCGACCTCATGGACAAATCCTATGAGGGCCTCTATGGCACCGTGCCCTTCACCGAGGGAATGAGACAGCTTATGCTGGATAACTTCGGCCTTGTGATAAGCCCCAAATATTCCGCAATCATTCTTGATGAGAATGACAAACCTGTGTGCTTCGGCCTTGCCATTCCTTCACTTAACAAGGCTTTCCATGGCACCAGGGGACGTATTACTCCGGGCCTTGCAATCCGCTTCCTGAAGTGTCTCAGAAGCCCTGAGAGTCTGGATCTGTGCATAATTGGCGCAGACCCCGAGTACCTTAACCGCGGTGTATCGGCCGCTCTTTCCCTTGCAATTATGAAGATGCTCAAGGATTCCCCCACCCTTAAGTATGCCGATACCTGTATCAACCTTGAGGACAATTACGCTATCCAGAATCAGTGGAAACGCTTCGCAAGGGAAGTCCCCAAGCGTTATCGCTGCTACGTGAAACCGTTATGATAAAGATCCTTATAGACTGCTTTGGTGGAGACCATTGCCCTCAGGCACCCGTGGAAGGAGCCCTGACTGCCCTTGAAAAGAATCCTGAACTCCATGTGTTGCTTTGCGGAGATGAGGCCATACTTCAGAAGGAACTTCAGGGAAAGACCTATGACTCTTCCCGCGTAGAGATAGTCCACGCCCCGGAAGTGATAGGCTGCCACGAGAAACCCACAGACGTTGTACGCCTCAAGCGCAACTCTTCCATGATGAAGGCTATCATCCTCCTCAGGGACCGCGACGATATATCGGCATTGGTATCCACAGGCTCCACTGGAGCCCTTGTATCCGGTGCTCTGGTACGTCTTGGCCGCATTCCCGGTGTTATCCGCCCCGCCTTCTGCCCCATCCTGCCCACCATGGACGGAGGCATTGTGGGCGTCTGCGACAGCGGCGCCAACGTAGAAGTCACTCCCGCCCACCTGAGGCAATTCGCGATAATGGCGTCTTTATATATGGAGAACGTGTACGGAGTTGACAGCCCCCGCGTAGCGCTCCTTAACGTGGGCAAGGAGGCCGAAAAAGGAGATGAAACCCGTCAGGAAGCCTATAAGCTCCTTGAGGAGACGGAAAGTCTCAACTTCGTCGGCAATATGGAAAGCCGTGACCTCCTTTCCGGAAACTACAATGTTGTTGTAGCCGACGGTTTCTCCGGAAACGTCCTTGTGAAGACCACTGAAGGCACGGCCCTTGAGCTTCTGAAAAAACTGAAGAAGGAAATTTTCAGCCGCACAATCTACAAGATGGGCGCTCTCCTCATGAAACAGATGTTCACGGATATGAAGGAGTTCATGAATTACCAGAACTACGGCGGAAGCGTGCTCCTGGGCACGTCCAAGGTAGTTGTGAAAGGTCACGGTTCATCCAAGGCCGTTGCCGTTGAAAAATGCATAGAACAGGCCTACAGGATGGAAGTAAGCAAGCTCTCCTCAAAGATTGAGGCCGAGATACGGAAATATGATCACTACGAAGAATAACGATATGTTTGATAAAGTACAGGCAATCCTTGCAAAGCAGCTTAGGCTGGACCCTTCCAAGATTACTCCCCAGTCTCTCATCAAAAAAGACCTTGGTGCAGATTCCCTTGACATCCTCCAGCTCCTTATGAGAATCGAGGACCAGTACGGAATTGTCATTCCGGATCAGGCCCTCGCCAAATTCGAGACCGTGGCGGATGTTGTGGCCTACCTTGAGGCGCAGGAAGTAAAACTGGATTAGGAAATCCTTCGTCGCTATGCTCCTCAGGATGACAATTGTCATTCTGAGCGAAGCGAAGAATCTCCAACGTCGCTATGCTCCTCAGGATGACCAATTGTCATTCTGAGCGAAGCGAAGAATCTCCAATTATCCTCCGATGAACTCTCTAAGCAACGAAGTTGCGGGGATTTCCTTGTCAGGAACCGGGGTGAAATAATGGATGAACTTCAGGAGGCGGTGGCTCTCACTGTACTCCGGACAATTTTGGGGAACGCTCCTGAGAATAGGCTCTGCGTGGTTCTTGAGCACTGCAAACTCAATGAGGTAGGCGCTGTTGAACATTACATCGGCCATTTCCTGATATGGATATATCCACTTTTCCTCCGCATCCAGAACGTTCTGCCAGTTGGAGATTGACTCCCTGGCGGTGAAGGCTCCCTTGTTGTAATCACGGACTATACGCCTGAGGAGACGGTTGTCGCTGGTGGGGATAGCGTTGTGGTCGTCCAGGTTGGTGCCGGTCAGGGTGTTTATGAAAATCCTGAACTTGGACTCCTCCGGGATATCCGATGTAAGGGCCGGATTAAGGGCGTGGATGCCTTCAATGAGGAGGATACTCCCCTGCTCCAGTTTAAGGAGCCTGCCGTTGTATTCCCTGAGACCGGTTACAAAATTATATTCCGGGACATTCACCTCTTCTCCTCTGATGAGGGACATTATGTCTCGCTCCATCAAGGCGTGGTCTACGGTGTCAAAATTATCGAAGTCATAAGAGCCGTCCGGGAACTTTGGGGTGTCTACGCGGTTTACGAAATAGTCGTCGGTGGACATTGAGATGGGCTTGAGGCCGCATGCTTTGAGCTGGATGGAAAGCCGCTTGCAGAAAGTGGTTTTTCCGGAAGAGGAAGGCCCGGTTATGAGCACCACCTTCAGGGGATTCTCACTGCGGTAGCGGCGGTCTATTTCCTCCGCAATCTTTACTATCTTCTTTTCCTGGAGGGCTTCCGCTATCTGGATGAGCTCGCTGGCGTGACCGTTGATAAAGGCCAGATTCACGTCCCCCACGGTATTGAGCCCCATGATAATATTCCAGCGGAGGGCTTCCTTGAACATTTCGTAGGTTTTGGGCTGGTCCACAAAATCGGCCACCTTTGAGGGGTCATCCTTAGACGGACCAAGAAGCACTATGCCGTCTTTGTAGGGTCTTATGTCCCAGACGGAGAGATACCCGGTGCTGGGTACAAGCTTACCATAATAGTAATCTGAGGTATCTCCGAGGGTATAATAATCAGTGTAGGCTTCTCCGCTTGTTTCAAGCAGCTTCACTTTGTCTATGTAGCCGCTCTTGCGGAATTCCTTTATAGCCTTGTCTGTCTGGACGTCGTAGCGGTGATAGGGCATATCCTTTTGCACCATCTCCTGCATCTTGGCCTTTATGGCCCAAATCTCCTCAGTGGTGATATCCGTATCATCGGCCTTCCTAAGATGGAAGAATATTCCGTGGCCGATGGGGTGCTCCATATATAACTTGCTTTCAGGGAGGACATCCTGGGAGGCCTTGTACAATAAAAAGCAAAGAGAGCGGCAGTACACTCTTTTTCCGCTCTCTTCACGGACGTCAATGAATTCTACGTCCTTATTTTGGTAAACCTTGAATTTCAGGCCCTGTGACACGTTGTTCACCTTTGCCGACACGGCGGGATAAGGCAGGTTGGGGTTAAACTCCTGAAGCATCTGCACAAGGGAAGTGCCCTCGGGAAAACGCTTTGACTCTTTGGTGTTCTTGCAATAAACCTGTACCATGGCGGGCTGAAATTAATGGGGCAAAGGTACTAAAACTGAGTCTAAATTACAATAGAGGGCCGGCGTAAATTTTAAGAAGAATCTCTTTCAGCTCAGGAGGATAATCATTTATTGAATCGGCAATATACTTTTTGAAAGTCTTGAGTTCCGTGTCTGTGTATGAGAAGGAGCGTTTTGCGCTGAGTATGTCCTTAGCTATGTAATTTGTGGGCCACAGGCGGTATGCATCCTTGATGCGCCTGTCTATGAGCGCCGCAACTTCCCTGTTGAATGCCGATAAACAGAGCCCGCGGAAGGCTTCCAGTTCTTCTCTTCTTAAGGGCTCTGTTACCGCAAGGTGCACCCTCCCTTTCTTCTGGGTTATGCCGGTGAGGATGGAATTAAGGTCTTCTCCAGGCTTTTTTACATAAGGCTGGCCGGAGGACTTGGCATACAGTTCCAGTGCCTTCAGAATGTCACATGGCTCCCATTCGTAGGATATTGCAAGAGGACAAATGTTCAGGCTTGCAAGCGACTCAATCTTGTCCTGGCTGCCTCCAAGGCCGAACATCTTGATGATGCCCTGATCAGTGGAGTCAAGGCCGTCCTTGGTGCGTCCGTTTCTCTGGGCTATCCACACGCTCTCATGTTTATCACGTATGGCATAGTGCATATACTCCGACACATAACGGGATTTCAAGAGGAAATCACGCGGAGAAGTAACCGTAGAAGGTCTTTCTATACGGAACATCTTGTTGCTCTTTCCGGTATCTATTACCAGCTGGCCCTGCATGAGATTGGCTCCGAAAGTGATTTCAGAGGTTTTCCTTCCGGCATCAAGGAGAAGCACCTGCAGGAAGGCTGCGTCCAGCATTATGTCCCGGTGGTTGGATACAAAGAGATAATCAGTGCCGGGGTCCAGCCTTTCCATCCCCTCAACAGAAAGCCCGTCCGTGGTTTTGTCAACCACGGAATAGATGGCATCATACATAAAACGGCGTTGGAATTCCTCCGTAGTGCGGCAACTGCCTATGATGGCGGCTATCTCGTGGACTGGCCTTTCTGGAAAAAGGAAATTTGAGACAAGGGGAAAATACTTGTCAGAAACTATCCTCTGCATTGCTGCAGGGATTTCCGAGTCATTATAGGGCCTTATATCGTCAAACATAATTACCTCCTCCTGAATCCCCTACCCTCGGGGAAGGGACTTTTTGCGCTTGTCAACAAACTTGACGGGTTTACGGGATTTGGCAGGATAATTTATTGCGTGGATTTCCGGAACGGGAAGTATCTCTATGCGCGGAGCCACCCTTATCCTTGAGCGGAAGCGGTCCTTTATGTCCTTCGTGCAGTCAAATCCCGGCTCATACTTGAGACCAATCTTCACCAGGACGTCGTCTGTTCCGGCATCTGAATCCAGGACCTCGATGACATAATTCTCAACGTACGGGGTGTTGTCCAGGACATCGTTGATTGCCGGAGGGTAAAGAGTGGTGCCCTTGAGCTTTATCATATTGTTCTTCCTCCCCACTATTGGAGTGAGACGGAAACTGTTTCGGCCGCACTTGCAGGGCTCAACTATTTTGGCTGCCATATCTCCGGTGCGGAACCTCAGCAGCGGCATGCCTTCAACCCCAAGGGTGGTGACCACTATCTCTCCAACTTCCCCGTCAGGTACGGGCATATTGTCAGGGCCGATAATTTCCACTATGATAAGTTCCGGGTGGACGTGACCGCCGCAGGCATACGGGCATTCGGAGAATGTGGCTCCCATCTCCGTTGAAGAATAGGTTGCGTAAAGATCCACATCCCATTTTTCCTTTATCCGCCTTCCAAGGAGATTGAGGGAGAAATCCTGTTCCCTCAAGCCCTCTCCTATGCCTATTATGCGCTTGACGGAAGAATTCCGGTAGTCAATGCCATGTTCTTCGGCCCATTGGACCAGGCGGAGAATGAAGGACGGAACACACATGATTGTGTCAGGCTTAAGGCGCTGGATGGTGTCCCACTGGAGTTCAGGGATGCCGTTGCCAACACGGATAACGCCTGCGCCAAGTTCCCTGATGCCAAGGAAGTATGCCAGGCCGGCCATAAAGCGCTTGTCCAGCGTTACCATCAACTGAACTATGTTCCCTGGCTCCACTCCGGCACACTGGAAACTCTTCTTCTCATTGTATGCAAGCCTCTGGAGGTCCTTTTCCGTGCAGCCAAAGGTGACAGGGTCTCCCATCGTGCCGGATGTAGTGATGTAGTCAATGATCTTCTCTTTGGGGACACAAAGAAATTCGTCGTTGAAAAGCTGAAGGTCCTTCTTTTCCGTGAAAGGAATCTTCTGGAGATCTTCGATGGTCTTGATGCGCTCTATATCAATATGGCACTTCTCAAACATCCTGCGGTAATACTTGGAGTTTGCCTGCAGGTATTCAAGAGCCTCTTTTAGCAGCCCCTCCTGGAAGGATTTGATCTCTTCCGCGCTTCTGAATTCAATATCAGTATTCATCTAGAATGACATGTTGTGAAGCCAGGAAATGAACTCCGTGAGCCAGTTTGCCGTTTCTTCCGTGTATTTGTCGGGGTTGGCACCAAAGCTGTGTCCTCCTTCAGCGTACTGGACGTAGTGGTGAGGAAGGTGATTGGCGCTCATGGCCGAGTCCAGGAGCACTGCGTTATGATAGTCCACTAAGTCGTCGTCCTTGCAGTTGAGGATGAACACCGGAGGCATGCCTGCCTTTGTGTGAAGTTCCATGGACAGGGAGTCGCAGAGTGCCTTCTTGCCGGTATTCCTCTCTCCAAGTATACCCAGACGGGAGCGTTTGTGGACATAGCGCTCGTCGGACATAGTTACAACCGGGTAAATGGCCGCTGCAAAGTCCGGGCGCAATGAAACGGCGGGTTTGAGCTTGTACTTATCCAGAAAATTGGTTGAGTAGAGTTCAGCGCCCATCAGGGCAAGGTGGCCGCCGGCACTGAAACCGATTACCCCCACAGGACCGTTATAGCGGGTCCTTACCAGCTGGATTGCCCTCTGAAGATCACAGATCATGTCCGGATGGCGGTGGCCCCTGAGGAGGCTGCGGTACTTGGATACAAACTCCAGCGTGCCTGCAACGCGATAGCGGAGGACGTATGCAATGTAGCCCTCCTTCACCAGCTCCTCAGCAACCATTGCGCCTTCCCCTTTCTGGTCCAGCCAGTGGTAGCTGCCGCCGGGGCAGATGATGATGGCCGCGCGGGGTTCCCCTTCCGGAAGATACTCCGTAAGGGTAACCTGCTTTGCATTGCAGGACGTACCGTCCCAAATTTTGATCTGCGCTTCTGCCATAAGTGGCAGAAGCAGTGCTGCAAGGATAATTATATATCTTTTCATATCCGAATGTATTATCATTTTTTGTACCAATCCTGGTAAAAATGCCTCATTTGCCGTGTAAACGCCCTTATTTCGGCGTCCTGGGGCACAGTAATACGTTCTCCCACCTCAAGGGTGAGACGTCCCTTCCTGAGGAAGAAATCGTGCTTTGGAAGGACGTCCGTAAAGCCTTTGATGCAAAGGGGCAGAACGTCTATTCCAAGTTCCCGGGCCGTTAGGAACGCGCCGCGGTGGAAGCGGAGGATCTCTCCGTCCAGGCTGCGGGTGCCCTCAGGGAATATCACAATGGAGTATCCCCTCTCCACAAGGTTCTTTACGTGCTCCGCATTTCCGAAGTGTCCGTTTGACGCGGGGTAAAATTCGGCCTTCCTGAGGATGTACCTGTAAAGCGGGAAGTTCCATACCCAGTTATTTGTGGTGAAGGCCAGTTTGGGATTGAGGGCCATTATTGCAAGGACGTCAAGGTGGCTCTGGTGGTTGCACACATAAACGGCGGGCTTTGTGAAATCCTCTGAGTGAGGGTTCAGGAGAGAGTATCTGGCTCCAGGAACGGTATATATTGCCGCCTTGGATATGGCCTGAATCACTTTATGCAGGCGGAGTCTCTTTTTCTCCGAGTCTTTCCCTAAAAGGAAATACAGTTGAGCCCAAATGATGAGGCACCCTATAACAATACCGTACAGGAGGCATATCCAGATGGTTTTGAGGATTGAGCCAACAGTGACGGGACTCCGGCGGGGTTGCCCCTTCTTTGTGGTAGCCCAACGGAAAAGGATTGGAGGAATGTAGCAGGCCATGACCACCACGGTTATCATTCCTATCACCGTCACAAGCCCCAGGGAGCGCATTGCGGGATGCTTTGCAAAAACCAGAACTCCTATGCCGATAAACATGATGAGGGCGCTCAGGATCACTGCATTCTTGAAAGAGTGGAGTATCTTCTTCCCTGTTCTGTGCTCATACACCAGGCCTTCCGTAATGAAGATGGTGTAGTCATCTCCCATGCCGAAGATGAACGTGGCAAGGATGATGTTGACAATGTTGAAGCTGAGACCGGTGACCCACATGATACCTTCAATCCATATCCAGCTTACCGCAAGGGGCAGGAAAGCCACAACGGCCAGTGAGAAGCTCCTGAAACTGAAGACAAGGAAGAGGAATACTATAATGGAACAAACTAGGCCGATAGTGTCAAAATCCTCATTCAGGGCCTCTACAAGGCTGGTTTTGGGCTGAGCCGTTGCGGCTCTGTCCAGGGAGTCGAAGAAAGGCTGGAAGGCATGAGCCGTGAATCCGTGCCTGAGTCCCGCGGTAATAAGGGAGTCTGAAAGGGCGGGGTAATTATCGGCAAGGTATTTCCAGCCGTCCTGACCTTCTGTGTCATACCCGGCTTGACCTGGTATTCCACTGAGTCCTTCCAGTACCGCAAAACCTTTCTCCTGATCCACAGTCATGTAGTTTATGTTGTGAAGATTGGTATCAAATCCAACCTTCCCGGCCTGGAATGCAAAGAATACGGTTACGGCAAGGAAGGCGCAGAAGACGGCCCTGCGAGTTTTCCCGGATGGATTGAAATGCCTGTCGATATCCAGTTTGAGGGTGTTCCGGGGGCCCTTTGCCTCCGGAATGAATACCGGCAGGAAGAAAAGGACAAAGACTATGGTCCCAAGAAGCATCATTGCCCCTATGAAACCAAAGTCCCTCAGGGCCGGAGCCTTCAGAAGAAGAAGGCCCAGGAATGCGCCGACTGTAGTAATATTTCCCGTAAGGAGGGGTTCCACCTGCTGTGCCAGGGCTTCCCTCTTGTCCGGCTCATACTTTAAGTGATCCACATAATGCAGCGGATAATTGACCGCTATGCCTATTACCGTGCAGCCTATTCCAAGTATAATTATGGAAATGGATGGCTTTAAAAGAGCAATGGCGCCAAGGGCGAAAATGGCTCCAAACGCTATTGAAATAAAAATCCACAGTACATCCTGAAAGCGTTTGTAACTGAACCAAAGAACAATGCAGATAAGGAGTGCAGCTATGACCAGCGCCAGGAAGGAGTCCTTCTTGATGGTGCTTGAGTTCTCCACTGCAACCTCTGGACCGCCGGTTGAGTAAATGCGAACTGATGGATACAGCTCCTGAATTGAGGCCTTCACAACGTTCAGGCTGTCAATGAGGGCAGAGTTACGGGCGCTCTCGCTGCCTCCGTATGGTGAATCGAAGAAAATAATGCCCGTTTCACCATCCCGGGTGAAAAGATAGCCGTCTTCTATACGGACTTGAGGCGAAGAAGCATTGAGCCTGAGCGGATCCTGCCTGACATAATTGGAAAGGACGGGGTTTGGAGACATCAGAAGAATCTTGTCCTCTTCCAGCACCTTGTCAATGTATCCGGGAACGGAGAGAAGGGAGTCAATCCTTGTGACATCCGGATTCACTGAAAACATATCAGTATCTGCCGCGGGCATATTCCAGGCAAGGTCAAAGGCATTCATGGCATCCAGTTTCTCCTCAAGGGTTCCACCCTCGAAAAGCACCGCCATCTTGTCTTGTCCCTTCACCTCTTCACGCTGAGGAAGAAAGTCCGTGATATCCTCATTGAAAGTGAGCCTGGAGGCGCTAAGTGCACAGAATCCCACCACAACCCCAAGTATAAGGGCCGCCAGCCCTTTATGTGAGGACAGGAAATCATAGATATTGAGGATAAAGCCTTTCATCTCCTAATCCTACAAAGTTAATAAAAAAAGAGTAACTTTGTGCAGTGAACATCTCTGAACAGCTCATAGGAGGAAAGATATGCCGATTCTTTGAATCGGATGTGCCGTCCTGCATCCTCATCCAGCCCTCGGCCAGACACGAAACCGCAACGCTTCACTCAGAGGCGGAAAATATTGTTGCGCTCTCTGAAGTTCCGTTTGTGCTTGTTACCTTTGATGTGGACAACTGGATGGTGGACCTTATGCCCTGGCCGGACAGTAATATCTCACGTGAAGAAGATGCCGGAAATAAGGGGCAGGCTACGCTTGAATATGTTCTTCTGACTCTAATCCCTGTCCTCAGGGACACCTATGGTCCCCTGCCCATCATCTTTGGCGGATACTCCCTGGGAGGACTGTTTTCGCTTTGGGCATCTTCGCAGACAGATTCTTTTACGGCTGTTGCCGCCGCCTCTCCTTCCGTATGGATCAAGGACTGGGTACCCTATGCCCTGGAACATCCTTGTCTTGCAGATTCAGTTTATCTGAGCCTTGGAAACGAGGAGGAACACGTGAAAAACCGTGCCATAAAAAAGGTAGGAGAATGTATCCGGAAAGAGCACGATATTCTTGTTGCAGAACTGGGCTCAGACCATTGTACCCTTGTCTGGGAAGAAGGCAATCACTTCACTGACAACGAAGGCCGCACTGCCCGTGCCTTTGCCTGGTGCCTGAAACAACTGCTAGAATTGGTGTAGTGCGGGTGATGTGCCCAAAATAGTCACATCACCTGCGTTTTGAGCCATTTTTGCGGGTGATGTGCCAGAAAAAGTCACATCTCCTACAGTTTGGGAAGATGTTAACTGGACCAGGTCCAAAATTGTGTTGGACTAAGTCCAAATAGGTTGTGGACCAGGTCCACATTATGTGCTAGGAGAAGATTTTGCGAAGAAGTGTGCGGGGCCAGCCGTAGAGGATGGCAAGAGGAAGGCCGATGATGTTCACAAGGGTAATGCGCATAAAATCCTGGAACGGACGAAAATGGGTTACGCGGTCATCGGGGTAATTCACACGGACCTCGACGGGTACCAGACTGATGCCTTTCCATGCGCTGAAAAGAAGCAGTGAAAGTTCCGCTTCATAGCGGTTCCCGACCACACAAAAAGAGGGCAGTTCGCGAAGCGGATAAAGCCTGAAACCGGTTTGAGTATCCTGCAGACGTATGCCCGTATAGGCTGTAAACCAGAAGTTTGAAAAACGGTTGGCAAATGAGCCTCCCGCATTGCCTCCGAGGGTAGTCCTGGAACCTACCACAAGCGTCCTCTCCCCTTTTGCCTTAATAATATCCGGAATGTCTTCCGGATAATGCTGGCCGTCCGAGTCTATAGTTACCGCATAACTATAATCATTCTCCAGGGCCCATCTGAAGGCGGTTTTAAGGGCTGCGCCCTTGCCAAGGTTCCTGGTATGAGAAAGGATGGTGAGAGGAGATTGCCGGTCTGGGCCGGCAATGACTGGATCAAGGCCGGCAATGACGGAATCAATCACCTCCATGGTGTCATCAGTGCAGCCGTCATCTACCACCACAATGGGAAGGCCTATGGCCATGGTGCGCAGGAGCACGTCCCGAATGGTTCCTGCATTGTTATAAGTAGGGATAATGACTACAGTATCTGCCATACGGATAGGGACATTCTGGCATACTGGGTGCCGTCCGGGGATAGAATGCTTACATTGACGGAACTGGCATCCTTGAATACCCATTCATAACGTATCTCTGTGCCGTCTGAGGGAAGGACAGGAGCCACAAACTTGATTTCCTTGGCCCCCGCAAGTTTCCTTCCCATGAGTTCCAGTGCAATCTGAAGGAGAGTTACGCCTGGAGTTATGGGATAATCCGGGAAATGGGCCTTATAAATGGGACACTCCGGGAGAAGACGCACGGTGGCGCTGCTCTCTTCCCTTGAAACCACAGTATATAAGAAACCTTCAAGCATTACTTTACATCTTTGAAATCAATCCTTGTCCAGCCGTCATCAGTACCTTCAAGGAATACGCTACGGACTATACCAGACACTGGATCAAGCGTTACCGTTATGCGGCGGAACATCTGCCGGAGATCCCTCCTCAGGGGTTCCAGGACAATGGTTCCCTCCCCTTCTTCGGCTACTTTGAAATCCTTCTCGGTTGGCATACGGAAGCGTGGGCGGGATGAGTCATCGGCCCCGAATTCAGTGACCGACTGAACCGGCTCCTTAACTTCCCATCGGAGGTATGACGGCTCCTTCAGTACAACGCTTCCGCTGCTCTGAAGATCCTCCGTAAGGAGCGGACTGTGTCTTACCTGTGTCCAGGAAGCCTCAAATGAAGAGGGCGGGACAAGGTCCAGAAATAGGCTCAGTATGATGGATACAAGAAGCATAGTTGTAGATACGATAAAGAATATTTTTCATGGGATGATATTAACTAAGAATAAATAATAAAAATTCACTTATGGAA
>CACXNH010000032.1 GCA_902768955.1 uncultured Bacteroidia bacterium
AGGAGCTCATTGGCGGCCTCGGTAAGGGTGCCAGCCGTATCAATAATATCGTCAATTATCACTATATCCCGGCCTTCAACCTCTCCGATTGGCTGGATGCGTTCAATGACATTGGCCTTTGCGCGGGTCTTGTGACATATCACAACCGGTGTGTGGAGGTATTTGGCATAGGAATGAACCCTCTTTGCGCCGCCCATATCGGGGGCTGCCAGGGTAAGGGTATCCTTGTATTTTCTCTGGAGCTTCTTGAGGATATCCAGGAAATCGTAGCTGGCATAGAGGTGGTTCACCGGCATATCAAAGAAGCCCTGAATCTGGTCTGCGTGAAGGTCACAGGTCATGACGGCGTCTGCGCCTGCCACCTTGAGCATATTTGCCACCAGTTTTGCACCTATTGAGGTGCGGGGCTTGTCCTTTCTGTCCTGACGCGCCCAGCCATAATAAGGGATAACTGCAATCACTCTGTCTGCGGAGGCTCTCTTGGCGGCGTCTATTGAAAGAAGAAGCTCCATGAGATTATCCGAGGAAGGGAACGTGGACTGGATGATGAAACATGTGGCTCCCCTGACGCTTTCCTGGAAGTACGGCTGGAATTCTCCGTCGCTGAAACGTGCGGTTTCCAGAGGTCCCAGGGCCACCTCAGGGTCTTCGGGAGACTTCATGCGGTTCATAGCATCAACTACCTTTTCCGCAAAATAGCGGGAAGCGTCACAGGTAAACAGCGCCAGACGGTGCTCATGAAGATTGCTTATCATAGTGTTTGAAGAATTGAGCCAATGTAATCAAGTATTTCCTCCTTCCCCGTCTTTTTGGCCGATGAACTCACAAAGCAGGGCGGGAGCTCTTCCCACTCCTCAAGTAAACGTCCCTTGTCTTTAAGGATTTGGGCATCCAGAGCATCCTTGCCAAGTTTATCGGCCTTGGTAAAGATAATTCCAAATGGTATTCCCTTCTCCCCCAACTCACGGATGAAGCGGAGGTCTGCATCCTGGAGGTCATGCCTTGAGTCTATAAGGACCATGAGCATCACAAGCTCCTGGGAGTTATTGATATAATCCCAGATTATGTGCCTGAGTTTTGCCCTCTCCCTGTCCGGAAGCTTTGCATAACCGTAACCCGGGAGGTCTACAAGATACCAGGAATCGTTTATTATGAAGTGGTTTACAAGCTGGGTTTTGCCGGGAGTCTGGGAAGTTTTTGCAAGTTTCCCGTTATCCGTAAGCATATTGATGAGGGAGCTCTTCCCCACATTGGAGCGGCCGATGAACGCAAATTCAGGCGCCCTGCGGGCAGGCTTTCCGCCCACCCTGGTGCTTGAACCCGCGAATTCTGCCTTAGTGATTTTCATTGCCCCCGGACATTAACATACAAAGATAAGGAATTTTTGTAACTTTGCCGCATGGAGCAAGATGAAATATTCATGAAAGAGGCGCTGCGTGAGGCACACGCCGCCCTGGAGGACGGAGAAATCCCTATCGGGGCCGTGGTGGTGTGGAAAGGACGCATTATAGGCCGTGGCCACAATCAGACGGAAAGGCTGCGTGACACAACGGCCCATGCAGAGATGATTGCCATCACTGCTGCCACCGAGGCCCTTGGAGGCAAGTACCTCTCGGACTGCGCGTTATACGTCACGGTGGAGCCCTGCCCCATGTGCGCCGGAGCCCTGGCTTGGGCCCAGACCGGAACCGTGGTGTACGGCGCCCCGGATCCCCGCCGCGGCTTCTCCATGTTCCAGCCGTCCCTGCTCCATCCCAAAACTGTCATACGCGGCGGCGTGCTGCAGGAGCAATGCTCAAATCTGATGCTGGATTTCTTTAAATCCAAAAGGCCCTGAGGTCATTCCAAGCGTAGTTACCATTATTGTCATTCTGAGCGGAGCGGAGTCGAAGAATCTCAAAACAATTATTATATGAAAGGTGTACATTTATTTCTGGCCGATGGCTTCGAGGACATGGAAGCCCTTGCAACCAGGGACGTGCTTCTAAGGGGCGGAATCCCCGTTATAACAGTTTCAATCACGGATGAGTACCTTGTGGAGAGTTCTCACGGCCTGCAGGTTACGGCCGATACTTCCTGGGCAGACCTTGAAGTGATGGAACCCGGGACGGATGCCTCCGACGTAATGATATTCCCCGGCGGAATGCCCGGTTCCAGAAACCTTGCGCAGCATGCGGAACTTATGGAAATCCTCCAGGACCACTGGGCACGCGGAGGCGCGGTTGCAGCAATCTGTGCCGCCCCGGGGCTGGTTGTTTCACAGCTCCCCGGGCTTTCCGGACGAGGGTTCACCTGCTTTGACGGCTTTGAGGAGGCTCTTATAGCCGCCGGTGCGGTTTACACCCCTGAAGGCACCGTAACGGACGGCAATCTCATCACCGGCCGCGGTGCGGGGTGGGCCGTGGAGTTCGGCCTTGCAATCCTCCGTTACCTGAAGGGCCCCGAAGCCGCCGCCAAGGTAAAGGCGGGGCTTATGCTCTGAACTACGTCCCCACTTAATTCCTTCTGTTGGCCACGGAAATGTAGTAGAGCAGCGTAGCCAGGGAGCCCAACGCTGCAATCACGTAGGTGTAGGCCGCCCATTTGAGGGCATCGACCGCCATGGGCTTGGTCTCATAGGTCACAATGCCGGCTCCTTCAAGCCACTTGACGGCACGGGCGCTGGCGTTGATCTCAACTGGAAGGGTGATGAAACTGAAAAGGGTTGAAAGGGCAAAAAGGCCTATTCCAAACCACAGAAGCTGCGGGAAGATGTTGATAAGGAGAACCCCGCCCAGAAGCACCCAGGACACTATATTATTGGAAAAGGACACCACCGGGACAAGGGCAGAACGCATCCTGAGCCAGGCGTAACCGGTTGCGTGCTGGACCACGTGGCCGCACTCGTGGGCTGCAACTGCTGCGGCGGCGACAGACCGACCGTAATACACGTCCTTGCTGAGGTTTACCGTGCGTGTGGCGGGGTCATAGTGGTCTGTGAGTTTCCCCTCAATCGAAACGATGGAGACATCACGTATTCCGTGAGCGGCAAGCATACGGGATGCAACCTCCGCCCCGGTAACGCCCAGAGGGACCTCTGAGTACTTTTCAAAACGGCGCTTGAGCATTCCCTGAATGATCATACTTGCCACCATCACGGCAATCATTATTATCCAAATCAAAGATGTAGACATAGCATTCTGTTTTATGTGCCGATAAGCTCTCCTGCAAACAGGAGGCCATGGGCACAAATTTACATTTTTATGACGAAATGTCACGCGGAAATGTTATTTTTGCACAGCAAAACGGACAATATGCGCGTAATTGAGGATGATTTTTCCCGTTTGGAGCTTAACCTGAATGCCACGGTGGGCAACTACCGTTATTTCCGCTCCCTCCTTAAGCCTCAGACCAGACTCCTTGTTCTGGTCAAGGCTAACGCGTATGGTCACGGAGCCGTGGAGTTTGCCGCCATGATGCAACGTGCGGGGGCCGATTACCTTGCCGTAGCATACCCCGTAGAGGGTTTGGAGCTCCGCCGCAACGGTATCTCCCTTCCCATCCTGGTCCTCACCGCCGGCACGGATTTCTTCCCGGAAATCATTGAAACCCGTATGGAGCCCTCCATTCCCAACCTCTATTCCCTAAAGAAACTGGTAGAGGTTATCCGCGGGAAGGGGCTGAAGGATTATCCCGTCCATATCAAACTGGACACAGGAATGCATCGGCTTGGCTTCATGACAGAGGAACTCCCGGAACTCATAGAGTACCTTAAGACAACCCCGGAGATTAAGGTTAAAGGCCTTTTCTCCCATCTCTGCGTGGCGGAGGACCCTCAGCAGGACTCCTTCACCCTCGGCCAGATAGATCTTTTCCGGCGTAACACTGAGGCCGTTGCCGCCGGAATAGGCTATATGCCGCTCAGGCACATCCTCAACAGCGCCGGCATAGAGCGCTTCCCGCAGTATCAGTTTGATATGGTGCGCCTTGGAATCGGCATATATGGAATTAGTGCTCTCCCAGGAAAGCGCCTCGCTCCAGTAGCATCCCTCAAATGCAAGATACTGCAGATTAAGCAGTTAGGGCCGGAAGATACTGTTGGTTATGGCAGATGGGGCCATGCCGGGGAAGGCACCGTCATTGCCACCATTCCCGTTGGTTATGCCGATGGAATTGACCGCCATCTTGGCCGCGGCGCGGCGTCGTTCTCTGTGAACGGCCACAGGGCTCCTACCATAGGCAATATCTGCATGGATATGTGCATGCTGGATGTTACCGGCATCCCCGCCGCCCCCGGAGATACCGTCACCGTATTTGGAGAAGATCCAACTGTTGAGGAACTTGCGGGTATCCTTGGCACCATTCCTTATGAAATAATGGTCTCCGTGCCCCGCCGTATTCACCGGCTGGTGATTCGGTAGCGGGTGCAGAAAAAAAGGGGCAAGCTATTCAAGCTTGTCCCCCTTTTCATTAAACAATTCATTTTGCAGGACAGAGAACTCTGTCACTTCCTGTAGATCCAGTTTCACCTTGTAGCGCTTGCGCCATTTGGTGAGGTAGGAACTGAACAGTCCCCTCTTCAGGTATGCCCCCAGGATGGGGCTTGTCTTGAGAGTCAGGGACCGGACACCTTTTTCTATGACGTAGAAGGCAATCTTACGTTCGATTTCCTCATCAATCACCACGCTGGAGTGGATCTTTCCGGTGCCGTGGCACACGGGACACTGCTCTGCGGTATTGATTTCCGTCACGGGCCTTATCCGCTGCCGGGTTATCTGCATAAGCCCGAACTTGGTGAGCGGAAGCACGTTGTGCTTGGCCCTGTCATTTTCCATAAGCTCCTGCATGAATTTGTGGAGAGCGTTCTTGTGGTCATTGGATTCCATGTCTATGAAGTCCACAATCACTATTCCTCCCATATCACGGAGCCTGAGCTGGCGCGCTATCTCTTCTGCGGCTATCTTGTTTACCTCGAAGGAGTTTTCCTCCTGGTCTGCGGTCTTGGTCCTGATGCCGCTGTTTACGTCTATGACGTTAAGCGCTTCCGTGGTTTCGATTACCAGATATGCGCCCTGCCTCATGGGAACCACCTTTCCGAACGAGCCCTTTATCTGTCTTGTGACCTCGAAATGGTCAAAGATGGGCTGCTTGCCTTCATAGAGGTGGACTATCTTTTCCTGCTCCGGGGAAATCAGGGAGACATACTTCCGGGCTTCTTCGGCCACCCTCTCGTCGTTGATCCAGATATTGGAGAATGAGTCGTTGAGAAGGTCCCTGAGGACGGTAGTTGTCTTGCTGTATTCCGTGAAGAGCAGCTGGACGTTTTTGGAAGTGGCAATCTTTTTCCAGGAACTCTCCCATTTCTGAATGAGGGACTCCGTCTCACCAACAAGGGTGGCGGCGTTCTTGCCCTCTGCCGCGGTGCGTATGATTGCACCGTAATTCTTGGGGAGAATGCTCTTTACAAGTGTCTCAAGTCTACGTTTCTCTTCCTTGCCTGCAATCTTCTGGGAGATTGACACCTTTGAAGCGAAGGGGAGAAGTACAATGTTTCTTCCTGCCAATGAAATTTCCGCGGTTAGTCGTGATCCCTTGGTGGATATGGGCTCCTTTACTATCTGGGCCACAATCATCTGGCCAGGCCTGAGGATTTCCTCTATGCGCCCTTCCTTTGGAAGAGCCTCGCCGGTCTTGATTCCGGAGTACAGGTCCTTCAGGTTTGTGTTCTGGTTGGACTCCCGTACAAACTGGTCAAAGGCGTGGAAATAAAGTCCCAGGTCAAGGTAATGGATGAAGGCTTCCTTTTTGTCGCCGATATCCACGAAGGCAGCATTGAGATTGGGGAGAATCTTCTTCACCTTTCCCAGGTGAACGTCTCCCACGGTGAATTTGTTCCCAGTGCTGGACTCTGCAGAGTACTCTATCAGCCGATGATTTTCCATCAGGGCGATATGTACCTGAGTTGGCGTTACGTCAACAATTAAATCCTTGTCCGGTTTCTCAGACTCCATTTGGAAATTTTTGGGTTAAAAAAAGGGCTTTGCGAATCACTCCGCAAGCCCTTAACTTTAAGAAGTTATTACTTCTTCTTGTGGCGGTTCTTGCGCAAGCGCTTTTTGCGCTTGTGCGTTGCCATCTTGTGCCGTTTATGCTTCTTACCGTTAGGCATAATTAAAAAGTTATTTAAGATTATTTCTCCTTAACAGCGTTGACAAACGTCTTGGCGGGCTTGAATGCAGGAATATCGTGGGCGGGAATGGTCATAGTGGTCTTGCGGGTGATGTTACGCGCGGCCTTCTGAGCACGATGCTTGATGATGAAGCTGCCGAATCCACGAAGATAAACGGGGTTGCCCGCAACCAATGATTCCTTCACTACTTCCGTGAAATTCTCAACAACTGCAAGTACCGTTGCCTTTTCAATTCCTGTAGCCTTTGCTACTTCGTTTACAATCTCTGCCTTAGTCATAGTTAATTAGTTTTAAATTTAGGGTTTCCCGAAAAACTCAGCAAAAGTAGGCATTTTATTCTAAAAATCAAAATGATAGGACAAAAATTGTTCTTGGCACGGAGATTGACCATATAGGGACCGGGACTATTGTGTCCATATTGTATGACATTTTGGCAGTTATTATGAAACTTAACGATATGATTGGCGCCCAGGCGGGCGTGGAAGTGAACATCATGCCGGTTGTGGGAGATGCCGGTTCACTTAATTTCAACCCGGCGGAAATCCCGCCGGCAATCCCCCTGCTGCCCTTGAGAAACGCAATTGTGTTTCCCGGGACGGTATTTCCTGTCACTGTCGGCAGGGAAAAATCCATCAAACTGGTTGAGGCCGTAGAATCCGGAAGCGGATGGCTCTCGGCTGTGCCGCAGATGGACGTTGCAGTGGAAGACCCCACGGAGAGCGACCTTGCTCCCCGCGGCACCGTTTGTAAGCTCATCAAAACCCTTGAGATGCCGGACGGCACCGTCACGGCCATCCTCCAGGGTGCATCCCTGTGCCGCGTAGAAGAGGTTGTCAGTTATGAGCCTTTCATCACCGCGCGTGTCACCTGTCTTGAGGAATTCCTGCCAAAGGATGCCGATGAACGTGAGCTCCACGTGCTTGCAGAATCCCTCAAGGAGAAATCGGCCACAATTGTAAAGACTTCTTCCTTTGCCCCGAAGGAGGCCGTGGGGGCCCTCAGGAGCATTGACAATTTCCACTTCCTGGTGAATTTCATCGCCACCACCATAGAGACTGAGAATTTCTCAGAGCGTGCGGCGCTCCTGGAAATAGAGAACATCTACCTCCGTGGCCTGGAGCTCCTGAAAGTGCTTGACACCCAGATCCAGCTCATCCAGATCAAGCAGGAAATCAACCAGAAGGTAAAGACCGACATTGACCAGCAGCAGAGGGAGTACTACCTCAACAACCAGCTGCGCACCATCCAGGAAGAACTTGGCATGGACGAGGGCGAGGAAATGGAGAAAATGAGACGGAGGGCCGATGAAAAGAAGTGGTCAAAGGAAGTGCGCGCCATCTTTGACAAGGAGATGAGCCGCCTTGAGAAGTTCAACCCCACATCCCCTGATTACAGCATCCAGCTTAATTTCCTGCAGTTCATGCTGGACCTCCCCTGGGGAGAGATGAGTGACGACAACCTTGACCTCAAAAATGCCCGGAACGTTCTGGACGAGGACCATTTTGGCCTTGATCAGGTGAAGGAACGCATAATAGAATACCTTGCAGTGCTTAAGCTCAAGGGCAACATGAAATCCCCCATCCTGTGCCTGTGGGGCCCTCCCGGAGTGGGAAAGACTTCCCTCGGAAAGTCCATCGCCCGCGCCCTTGGCCGCAAATACATCCGTATCTCACTTGGCGGCATGCACGATGAAGCTGAAATCCGCGGCCACCGCAAAACCTACGTGGGCGCACTCCCCGGCCGTATCCTCAGCGGCATCCAGAGGGCCGGAACCTCCAACCCCGTGATTGTGCTGGACGAGATCGACAAACTCTCACAGGATTTCAAGGGAGACCCTTCAAGTGCACTTCTTGAGGCCCTTGATCCGGAACAGAACAATGCCTTCCATGACAACTACCTGGACATTGACTATGACCTCTCCAACGTCCTGTTCATCACCACCGCAAACGGCATAGGCACCATCCAGCCGGCCCTGAAGGACCGTATGGAGATGATTAACGTGAGCGGCTACCTTGCAGAGGAAAAGCTTCAGATTGCAAAGATGTACCTTGTTCCAAAGCAAATCTCGGAGCACGGACTCAAGGCCGATGAACTATCTGTTTCCGACGATGCCATCAAGGAGATCATCGACAAATACACCCACGAGAGCGGCGTGCGCGGCCTTGAGAAACAGATTGCAAAGATTGCCCGTGTAACCGCCAAGAAAATTGCTATGGAGGAGGAACGTCCAGCCCGCGTCGGTCCTGAGCACCTTCGCGAATACCTTGGTCTTCCCACATCGTTCCACGATGACGTAAAGGGCAACGAAGGCCCCGGCGTAGTCACAGGCCTTGCCTGGACGGAGATGGGAGGTGAGATTCTTTTTGTGGAAAGCCAGGTATCGGCCGGAAAGGGAAACCTGTCCATGACCGGAAACCTTGGAGACGTGATGAAAGAGAGCGCCCAGATTGCCTGGCAGTACATCAAGGCGCACCCTGAACTTGCCGGAATCACCACGGAGCAGTTCATGGCAAAGGACATCCACGTGCACGTGCCGGAAGGAGCGGTGCCCAAGGACGGCCCTTCCGCCGGCATAACCCTGGTCTGCTCAATTGTTTCCGCGCTCCGCGGCCAGGCCCCCAAAACGGGCTATGCCATGACCGGCGAAATGACCCTGAGGGGCCGTGTGCTGCCGGTTGGAGGCATCAAGGAGAAGATACTTGCAGCCAAACGCGCGGGCGTGCATACCATTATTATCTCTGAAGAAAACAGAAAAGATGTTGAAGATATAAAGGAAATTTACGTAAAAGGTCTTACCTTTGTCTATGTAAAGACTATTGCCGATGTAATTGACAACATCTTCTAGTCAATTGTCATTCCGATCGAAGCAGAGGAATCTCAAAAATGGACGTAAAGATAGAACAAAGCTGGAAAAGCGCACTGAGTGAGGAGTTCGGGAAACCGTACTTTGAGCAGTTGGTGCGCTTTCTGCATAGTGAGAAGCGGGCCGGGAAGGTAATCTATCCTCCCGGGCCTTCCATTTTCAGGGCCTTTGACCTTACACCACTTCCGGATGTCAAGGTGGTAATTCTTGGACAGGACCCTTACCACGGCCCGGGACAGGCCATGGGCCTTTCCTTCTCCGTTCCGGACAATATACCTGCTCCCCCGTCCCTGAAGAACATCTTCCATGAGATAGAGACAGACCTTGGCGTCAAGATGAGCGGCCGCCCCAACCTTGAGGGATGGGCTCGCCAGGGAGTGCTTCTCCTGAACAGCGTCCTCACCGTGGAGGCCGGACAGCCCACATCACACAGCCGCATTGGCTGGATGGAATTCACGGATGCCGTAATCCGCACAATATCGGAGCGCCGTGAGGGTGTAGTGTTCCTTCTGTGGGGAAGGTTTGCGCAGGAGAAATCGGCCCTTATAGATACCACAAAGCACCACGTTCTTACGGCGGCGCACCCCTCTCCCCTTGCCCGCGGGGCTTTCTTCGGCTGCAGGCATTTCTCTTTGACAAACCAGATCCTTCTATCGGAGGGTCTTGAACCAATACAATGGCAATTATGAAACGGACAGCTCTTTTCCCCGGATCCTTTGACCCCTTCACCGCCGGTCACCTCAATATCCTGAGGCGTGCCCTCACCATGTTTGATGAAGTTGTGGTGGCCGTGGGTATAAACCAGGACAAGAGGGGCTTCTTTGAAATGCCCAAGCGTCTCCAGATTATCAACCAGGCCACTGCCGGCATCCCCGGAGTGTCCGTTATCCAGTACGACAGCCTCACCATAGACCTGTGCAGGAAACTGGGCATCAAACATGTCGTTCGCGGCGTCCGCAATATGATAGACTTTGAGACGGAGCGTTCCATCGCCGATGCAAACCGCCGCCTGGCGCCTGAGATTGAGACCATCATAATCCCTACGGCTCAGGAGTTTGCGCATATATCTTCATCGGCAGTGAGAGATATCCTCAAGCACGGAGGAGACTATTCCGCATTCATCCCTAAGGGCGTTAAGTTATGAAAAAGCTTATCATAGCAATCTGTGCGGGCTTCCTTGCCTTTGGAGCGCGGGCCCAGGAGTATCCTGAACTTGGAGCAAAGCTGGAGCAGTATTTTGCGGCTCTTGCCGGGGAACCCGCTTCCGTCCAGAACTCGGAATGCGACTTTCTCATAGAGTCATGTCAGGATTCCCTTGTGCGCCAATACGTAGCCCTGAAGATATACGACCATTATCTCCGTTCAAAGATTATGGGAGATGATGCCGTAGCGGTGCACGTGGCCCAGAAGTGGTTCCTATCCGGGAAGGTGAAGATGCACTCTGAGGAGGATTTGAGAAATGCCGATATCTACGCCACGTTCAACCGCAGTTCCCTCATTGGCTCCCAGGCCCCTTCCGCCACTCTGAAAGACCGCTCCGGAGCCGCTGTGAGCGTGCCCGTAAAGGGAGAATACACCGTCCTGTACTTCTACGCACCGGACTGCGGCACATGCAAGGCGGCATCGGCAGATCTAAAGAAACTGGTGGATTCCGGAGAATACTCTTTCCGCCTGGTAGACGTTGATGTGAACAATCCCGGCCCGGACCAGGACTGGCAGATGAACTACGGTGTTCTCAAAACTCCATGGATGTTCCTTATCGGCCCTACAGGAAAAATCCTTGGCCGCAGGCTTGACGTCCCGTCCTTAAAGATGCTGCTTGGAAGGGAGTTTTCCACAGGCACATACGTCTACGGCTCGGACACCCAGATGGAACGCTATGCCCAGATGTTCAGCGCCTACGGAGACACCCTCAAGGTGTCTGACGTTCTTGATGTGGCGGATTACCTTGCCGCAAGAACATTCGGAGAAGGAGATATAGATTCCTTCAAGCAGGTAGAGGGAGACCTCCTGTACTTCCTTGCCGGCCGCCGGGAAGAGGTTTACAAAGATGCTATCATCCCATTCACAGACAAATACCTGAACGTTCCTGATGTATGGACTACGCCTTCCGATACCGCAAATGTGATATCCCTGGGGCATTTTCTTGCCGATATAACTTCCCGCACTCCGGTTGGCAGCCACATTCCGGACTTAAAGGTTCCGGGAGTTCTCCGCAGAAAGCCCTGCCTCTTTGCCCGTGACGGCAAGGAAGGCGTTTTCGCGCTCCGCAAACTCCGCGGCAAACCTGCATACACAGTGTTCTATACGGGAAGCTGCAACGCATGCAAGGAAACCCTGGATGAGGTTTCAGCGCTGATACTCTCCAACCCCAGGGCACGTGTGCTCCTTGTAGATATGGACCACCTCATATCTTCCAACCCGGAAACAGCGGAGACTCTCCTTGAGACCTTTGACCTTACCGCAATGCCGTTTATCCTGGAACTGGACAAGAAAGGCAACATCACCCACAGGTATGTGGATTTAAGCAAGTAGATATGTCCCGCAGAAAGAAAATACCGGGTGTGGATCCCCTCTACCTTGAGAAGCAGAGGGAGATGCTCCTGAGGCGCAACCGCCACGTGCTCCTTTTCAATGACTCGGAGATGGCTGCCATAGACGAGTACTGCACCCGCTTTGGCGTCCGCTCCCGCAGCGCCCTCTTCCGGGAGGCCATAATGTCAAAGGTACTGAGCGAGTTAGAGGAAAATCATCCTACCTTGTTCTGATTTCAAGAAAAAGTAGTATCTTTGCACCCCAAGATTGAACTGTGGTGTAATGGTAGCACTAGGGATTTTGGTTCCCTCAGTCAGCGTTCGAATCGCTGCAGTTCAACATTAAGAGGCTGACCAAAAAGTCGATATGACTTAGGTCAGTCTCTTTTTATATGTGGAAGTAGAGTCGTAGGAAGGGATACACTCCCGTGGGACTCCACACCCATCCCTACAAAAAAAGAAGGCAACTCATTTTTGAGTCACCTTCTTCGTGCGCGAAATCAGCGCTGAACCCGATTGGCTAAATCCTTGTTTTTCAAAGACTTATATTTTCATTATCGCAAAAAGGTGTAAAATAGGTGTAAAATTAGGCCCTTTTTGGAGGGTGTTTGAGCCGTTTTTACAGCGATTTTGCTTTCGGATGTTGCTTTTTTAGGTCGCAAATATAAGCAATTTTCGGTTATGGTGTATGCCTTGCGAGTAAACAAAGTCCACCACGGACTAATAGACGAGCAAGTGCCGATTCCTTCAAGGACGCCGACATCGGGAAAACGGTGGAACTTGGTACCATCGGCTCGAAAGAATCTCAATCCTATCTACGGCTGTGCTTCTTGAGAATTTGATGTCGGACCTATCTTTAGATTGCGTTGTTCCACTCGCTCTCACCCACAAGGGTATTCGAGTCCTGGACTTTGAACATCACGATAAGGTTTTGACCGGCATCAGCGACGATGTGACCATTGTCCATCCTATATGATGCTGGAAGCTTCATGCCGAAGTAAGTTAATACGCAGGAGTTCTTTCCT
>CACXNH010000033.1 GCA_902768955.1 uncultured Bacteroidia bacterium
GTGGACCAGGTCCAAGCATTGACTGCCGCTTTTGGGCCGTGGAGATAAGTGGTTGACTTATAGCTAATTATATAAAAACGTCTGCCGATTTTTCGGTAGACGTTTTTATGCAATCACCTGATAATCAGAGTGTTACCTCCACGCAAAAACTAGAACGGAAGGTCATCGGAAGGTTCTGCTGCCGGAAGTGGTCCCTGGTAGTCCGGAGAGACCTGCGACTGAGCGGCCACAGGCGCTGCGGCAGGAGCCGGGGTAACAGTTGGAGCCGACACTGGTGCAGGTGCAGGTGCGGCTGCAGGAGCGGCTGCAGGAGCAGCATAACCGGCAGGAGCAGCGCCATACCCGGGACCGGAGTAGCCACCGGCCTGAGGAGCGGGGGCCGATGCATAACCACCCTGGTATGCACCCTGCTGCTGTTCTCCATCCGGGCGCTTGCCAAGAAGCTGAATGGTATCTCCAACTACCTCTGTAGTGTAGCGCTTTGCACCGGTCTGGTCTGTCCACTGACGGGTGCGGAGTTTGCCTTCAATATACACTTGACTGCCTTTGTGGACGTATTTTTCCACGATATCGGCATTATTGCGCCATACAACTATACTATGCCACTCAGTGTTTTCACGCAGTTCTCCGTTACGGTCACGGAAGCGCTCTGTGGTGGCAAGGCGGAAGGATGCAACCTTTGCGTTGGTTGCCGGATTCTGGGGATTGGATTCAAGGTAACGGACTTCGGGATCATTTCCAACGTTACCGATAAGCATAACTTTGTTCAGTGCCATAGTGATAATAATTTACTGATTGCAATTTACGAATAATTTGTAAAAGATTAAACTTGTTTTTGAGGAATGTGAAGGAAAGCGGCTATCTGTTTGCCGGGAGCGTCCATTCGTGCGACTAAATACCTGAACGCCTTACGCTTCTCTTCCGGAGTCATGGAATAGACTTCGTGTATATCCCTAACCAGACCGGAGGCAATTAGCGCCCTTGTCATCTTGACGTAGCAGGCATCAGACCGGCCGATGAAATGCTCTTTGATATCATATTCACTTCCGGTATTGGCATGAGCGGTGATAAGCTCATTTTCATAAGACTTGAAATAGCCTGTGGATGCCTTGTGGTCTATAACTGAATAGGTACTGATGATATAATCAGTAAGCTGTTCGCACTCCGTCTTGTTTGGAAGTGAATCAAACAATCTCCTTAAGAGCACTCCGGTAAGGTATCGGCCTTTGGCGTGGCGGGCTTTCACCATCTTCAAAGCCCTTCGGAGCGGCATTGAGGCCTTCCTTAGTACTATTTTAGGAGAGAACGGATGGTCTGAAAATGCGTATGCAAGGTAGTTCCACCGATATTCTTCAGCCCTTTCCACCAGATGCCTTTCCACAGGATTGTTATCCAGATACGTGAGATTGGTACGTCTGCTTTTATCTGTCTTTTTGGGTGCTCGGCCGAACGGAGTGTCGAACATGGGCCCCTTGCGGCCGTGGGCGTTGTTGTATTCACGTGTGAAAGTACTTGTAACATCCTGTATGAAAGCAGAAAGTTGCCCGTCTTCATATTCCAATACGGAATGATGAATGTGGTCCGGCATCTGAACGCACTTCAGTATTTTTAATGCATAAAGGGTGAATCTGATACACAAAATGGTGAAATACATCAGATGGTCTGAAACGGTATAAAAAATTACACCGCGGTCTTTTGGCCGCTGGTAACAGTGATAGAATACGCAATCACTTTCTCTCATAATGCAAAGGAAAGCATTCTTATCCGTTTCATTGTTCTGGGAAACGTTTATTTTACACCCCCACCACAGGTGCCTGAGAAGCCGTTTATTTGCAACTTTGACACATTCTTGATGACAAAACTATAAACCAGATAACATTTTCATAGCCCTGAAGTACTTCTGAGGCCATTTTAGTGAAATGGATATTGAAACGGAAATAACACGGATCTTTGGAGCCAGTGGACCAGGTCCACCGTAATCTGGCGTGGAGATAAGCACCTGAATATCAGCAAAATATGCAAAATCGTCCACCCGAAAAGATATAGACGTTTTTGCATAAGCGCCTGTGTATGTGGCAGTTAACTCCACGAGGTTAACGGGGCGTCACACAAGAAACGGGCGGAGGACATGAACCAGAAAGGGCCGATGTGGACCAGGTCCAGCATTATCTTCCGGGGGATGCCGGGGCGGAGAAGGCGACACTCAAGTTGTGGGGAGGGGCCGGGGTTGCGTATGGCCCCTTTTTTGTATATCTTTGCAAAAGCAAACATAGGAGGAAAGACTATGAAACTTGACAGATATCTCATGGCGGCCGTGGTAATGGCCGCAGTTCTTACGGGCTGTGGAACCCGTGTGGAACCTTATCACCCCAGGGGGAATCAGCAGCAGCCCCAGAAAGATATTGTAGCTAAGGAAAACAAAACCTGGCAGATATCCTACGGGGGGCGCAAGATTGTAGACGGCGCTTACACTGAAGAAATCCATGTAAACAACGTTCCCGCCAGCCAGAAGTACCTTGTAAGCGTAATCAACAGGGCCAACTATGCCACTTATGAAGGTAATGTGGAGGAGTTCCTGAAGTACGAACATAAGTACAACTCTGAGCATGTTTATAATGGAGCTCCCCAGGTAATCCAGTTTGGAAGGTTTCGCCACGGAACCTGGTACGCCTTTGTGATAGCACTGGATGCAGACAATAATCTTACCGGTGAATACGCTTACCACAAGTTCACCGCAGAGGAAGAAGAGCCTTCAAAGGAGTATCTGTCATGGCTTGGAAACTGGACTGTCTCTGACGGCCGTATCAGCTATGATATCCAGCTGAGCCAGGAAGAAGCTAACCAGGTGTACCGCGTTGACGGCTGGGAGATAAGGGATAAGGCCCCTTCCGGCTGGGTGCAGATGGATAAGGAATACCTTGAAGCTTCCTTCGAGCCCTCTGACGGCAGGCTGTATTTCATCTCCCAATATATCACCACCTATGAAGACGACGATCTTAACGGAGACAAGGTGGATGAGCTCTTCCTTGGAATCATAGACTTTGACGGAGTCACGGAGAAGATGGGGCTTATAATTGTGGAAGATGAGGGAATAGACCTTGCTTACGCAGAGAAGGACAGCGATGAAAGCGCCACCGTACTCCCCTGTGACATAGAATTAACAATTGGGAAGGAGGATTTCAAAGGCAAGTTCTTCACTATGCAGTATATGTATCAGGAAGTGAAAAACGGTAATTGGCACTATTATAACGACGATTCCGTGAGCTTCTTTGACTCTGCCGGAAGCCCCCTGCAGGTAACCATGGTAAGGACAAAGGGTGAAGTGAACATACCCAGAAGCGATGTCATGCGCAATGGCAATGCAAGCCTTACCGGAGAAGACAAACCCCTGCGCGGAAAGGTTTACCAGCCCCGTTCAGAAAGACGTGCAGTAAAAGCAGTTAAGCTCTAAGGGAAAGGAAACACTTAAGGGTGTTTTCCATAAGACAGGCTATGGTCATCGGCCCAACTCCTCCGGGAACGGGCGTGATGGCCATAGTTTTTGGTGCCACGGCGTCAAAGTCAACGTCTCCGCAGAGTTTCCCGGTTTCAGGGTCACGGTCCATCCCGACGTCTATGACCACGGCGCCTTCCTTCACCATATCGGCGGTAACCATCTTGGGGCGGCCGGCGGCCACAACAAGGATATCGGCCTCACGGGTGACGGAGGGCATATCCACGGTGCGGGTGTGGCAGATGGTGACTGTGGCGTTGGCGTCCAGCAGCATCTTTGCAACGGGCAGGCCCACGATATTGCTCCGGCCTATAACAACTGCCCTCTTGCCCTTGGGATCAAGGCCGATAGCCTCCAGGAGTTTCATTATGCCGGAAGGCGTGCAGGGGGCCATGTGGGGCGTTTTCTGCCAGAGACCGGCCACGTTGAGGGGATGGAAGCCGTCCACGTCCTTTTCACGGGCAATGGTCTCTATGACCCTGGCCTCCGAGATATGCCCCGGGAGCGGAAGCTGGACAAGGATGCCGTCTACGGTGTCATCGGCATTAAGGGAACGCACCTTCTCAAGGAGGGCCGATTCCGGCGTGTCCTCCGGAAGGACGACTGTGGTGTTGCGGATGCCGCAGGCCTCGCAGGCCTTGGCCTTGTTACGCACGTAAACCACGCTTGCAGGGTCTTCCCCCACCCTTACAACCACAAGGTGCGGCACGCGGCCGTACTTTTCCGGCAACGACGCCACCTTCTCTTTGATGCTCTCCTTAAGGGAGGCCGATATCTGTTTTCCGTCTATAAGGATCATAGGTCTATGCATAATTCCACGGGGCAGTGGTCTGACCCGAAGATCTCATTGTGGATTTCCGTAGAGACAAGCTTATCCTTGAGGGCTTCCGACACCACAAAGTAGTCAATGCGCCATCCGGCATTCCTCTCGCGGGCGTTCATGCGGTAGCTCCACCAGGAATACTTCACGTCCGAGGGGTGCTGGAAGCGCCAGGTGTCAATGAAACCGGCGGCAAGAAGCTCTGTGAACTTCCCGCGCTCCTCATCGGAGAAACCGGCGTTGAAATGGTTTGTGGAGGGGTTTTTAAGGTCTATCTCCTGATGCGCCACATTGAGGTCTCCGCAGAAGATCACTGGCTTTGGAAGGGCCTTGAGATAAGCCCTAAGGTCATCCTCCCACCTCATTCTGTAGTCCAGCCTCTTAAGGCCGTCCTGGGAGTTTGGAACGTATGCGCATACAAGGAAGAAACCGGGGTATTCAAGAGTGATGAGGCGGCCCTCGTGGTCATGTTCATCAACGCCCATGCCGTACCGGACGCAGAGCGGAGTGTGCTTTGTATAGACGGCCGTACCTGAATAGCCTTTTTTGTCGGCATAATTCCAATAGGATTCATAGCCAAGGAACTCAAGGTCCAGCTGCCCCGCCTGCATCTTTGTTTCCTGCAGGCAGAAATAGTCTGCGTCAAGTTCCGTGAAGATATCGGCAAAACCTTTGCCGGCCACGGCCCTGAGGCCGTTAACGTTCCAGGAGATGAATTTTTGTTTCATAGAGATTCTTCGCTTCGCTCAGAATGACAATGAGGGGCAGAATGACAGTGATGGGCAGAATGACAGGGAGGGGCTATTCCAGGGTCCAGGTGGCGCCTTCCTTGGTGTCCTTTACGGTAATGCCAAAGGAGGCAAGGGTGTCACGGATGCGGTCAGATTCTGCCCAGTTCTTTTCTTCGCGTGCTTTCCTGCGGGCTTCAAGGACAAGGCCCATAACGCCTTCCAGGGCTTTGTCGGCCTTACCGGAAGCGCCGGCGCCCTCCTCCTGGAGGCCAAGGACTCTGCCGACCACCTGGTCAAAGAGCTGCGCCAGAGCGGCGCGGTCATCGGCCGATAACTTGCCGCCGTTGATGAGTTTCACGGCATCAAAGAGGTGCGCTATGGCGATGGGGGTGTTAAGGTCGTCGCAGAGGGCGTCCCATACTGCGTCTATGATGGCCTGGACCTCAGGAGATACCCGGTCGGGGCCGGGTATGACGGTGTCATTGCCGGCTTGACCGGCAATCTCCTTCCAGGCGGCCATAAGGCGGGAAAGACCCTTCTCCGCGGCCTGGAGGGCCTCGTTGGAGAAGTCAAGGGTGCTGCGGTAATGGGCCTGGAGGATAAAGAACCTCACGGTCATGGGGGTGTAGGCCTGGGTGAGTTTAGGATGCTCCCCTGCAAAGAGCTGAGGCAGGGTAATGAAGTTGCCAAGGCTCTTTCCCATCTTCTGGCCGTTGATGGTTATCATATTGTTATGGACCCAGTAGTGAACGCCGCGGGTGCCGCGGGAAGCCACGTTCTGGGCAATCTCGCACTCATGGTGGGGGAACATAAGGTCCATACCGCCGCCGTGGATATCAAACTCATACCCAAGGTATTTCTCACCCATCACGGAGCACTCAAGGTGCCAGCCGGGAAAACCTTCTCCCCAGGGTGAAGGCCAGCGCATGATATGCTCAGGCTCTGCCTTCTTCCAGAGGGCAAAATCATAGGGAGCACGCTTGTCGCTCTGGCCGTCAAGGCTGCGGGTGCCTTCCAGGGTTGCCTCCAGGGTGCGGCCGGAAAGGATGCCGTAATTGTGGTCACGGTTGTATTTCTGGACATCGAAGTAGATGCTGCCGTTACTCTCGTAGGCATAACCGGCTGCAAGGATTTTCTTGATGGTCTCTATCTGCTCAATGATGTGCCCTGATGCACGGGGCTCTATGGATGGGGACTGGCAGCCAAGAAGGCGCATTGCCTCGTGGTAGCGCTCTGTGTAGTACTGGACCACCTCCATGGGCTCCAGTTCCTCCAGGCGGGCCTTCTTTGCAATCTTGTCCTCACCTTCATCGGCATCATGCTCCAGATGCCCTACGTCCGTGATATTGCGAACATAGCGCACCTTGTATCCAAGTTCCTTCAGGAGGCGGAACAGGACGTCATAGGTTACTCCCGGGCGGGCGTGACCAAGGTGCGCGTCTCCGTACACGGTGGGGCCGCAGACGTACATTCCCACGTGGCCTTCATGTATGGGCTTGAAGAGTTCCTTGGTGCGGGTAAGCGTATTTGTAAGATATAACAGTCTCATAGAATCCCTTTTTATAACTTACAAATATACGTTTTTTTACAGTATTATCAATGAAAAAGGAGGCAGCCGTTAAGGCTGCCTCCTGGAGGGAGATTCCCGATCAGGTCGGGAATGACGGGCTACGCCCAGAACGACGGGCAGGGCCCGGAATGACGGAACGGCTTAGAGCTCTGAGAGAGCCGCCATGGTTTCCGTCTTGGAACCCACGATGATGTCCTGGTAACGGTTGAGACCGGTACCGGCAGGAATCAGGTGGCCGCAGATGACGTTCTCCTTCAGGCCTTCGAGGTTATCCACGCGGGCGCGGATAGCGGCCTCTGAAAGGACCTTGGTGGTTTCCTGGAAGGAAGCCGCACTGATGAAGGATCCGGTCTTGAGGGCGGCGCGGGTGATACCCTGCAGCACCTGTGAGGCTGTAGCGGGCTTTGCGGGACGGGCGGCGATGAGCTTTGCTCCCTGACGCTCCAGAGAGGCATTCTCTGAGCGGAGGTCACGGGCAGAAATAATGTCGCCTTCCTCGAAGCGTGCGCTGTCTCCGGCATCTTCTACATAGTACTTGCCGAAGATTTCGTCGTTGCGGTCCATGAACTCCCACTTGTCCACCAGTTCCTCCGGGAGGAATTCGGTGTCTCCGGGATCTCCGATCTGGACCTTGCGCATCATCTGGCGGACAATGATCTCAAAGTGCTTGTCGTTGATCTTCACACCCTGCAAGCGATACACGGCCTGAATCTCGTTGACAATGTACTCCTGAGCCTTCACCGGGCCAAGGATGTTCAGGATATCGGTGGGAGAAGTGCCGCCGTCTGAGAGGCGGGTACCGGCCTTCACGTAGTCGTTCTCCTGAACCAGGATCTGCTTGGTTGTAGGGACCTCGTAGTGGCACTCCTTTCCGCTGCGGTTCTTCACGATGATCTCACGCTTACCGCGCTTGACCTTACCCATGAGAACCTCACCGTTGATCTCTGAGAGAATTGCAGGGTTGGAAGGAGTACGGGCTTCGAAGAGCTCCGTAACACGGGGCAGACCGCCGGTGATATCGGATGCCTTGCCGATTGCACGGGGGATCTTGATGATGACATCGCCGATCTTCACGCTTTCTCCATCGTTAATCATGATGTGGGCACCGACCGGCAGGTTGTACTGACGGAGGATGATACCCTTGTCATCAACGATGAGCATTTCGGGAGTCTTGGTCTTGTCCTTGCTTTCGATGATAACCTTGTCCGTATTGGTTGCAAACTCATCGGCACTTTCCTCGTTGAAAGTGACGCCTTCAATCATGTTCTGGAAGCGTACGATACCGGCAGTTTCAACGATGGTGGTGGCGTTGTAGGCATCCCATTCGCAGATAAGGTCTCCCTTCTTGACGGAATCTCCGTCCTTGAAATACAGCGTTGAGCCGTAAGGGATGTCGTACTGGGAATAGGTCATGCCGGTGCGCTCGTCCACAATGCGGAGTTCCGTCATACGGGACACAACAACGGGATTCACGCTGCCGTCTTCATTGACCCTGTCAATGGTACGGAGTTCTTCGAACTGGAGTTTACCCTCATACTTGGAGACGATGGTGTTGTCGGCCACAGAGCCGGACGCTGTACCACCGACGTGGAATGTACGGAGGGTGAGCTGGGTACCAGGTTCACCGATGGACTGTGCGGCGATAACGCCCACAACCTCACCGGTTTCAACCATACGGCTGGTAGCCAGGTTGCGGCCGTAGCACTTTGCGCACACGCCCTTGCGGGACTCGCAGGTGAGAACGCTGCGGATTTCAACCTGCTCGATGGGGAGAGTATCGATGAGGGCGGCTACATCCTCGCGGATTTCCTCGCCGGCAGCGATGATAAGCTCTCCTGTGAGAGGGTTGAAGATGTCGTGGACGGAAGTACGGCCAAGGATGCGCTCACCAAGGGATTCAACCACCTCATCCTTGTTCTTGATGGCGGTTGCGATGAGGCCGCGGAGAGTTCCGCAGTCTTCCTCGGTGATGATGACATCGTGGGAAACGTCCACAAGACGGCGGGTGAGGTAACCTGCATCGGCGGTCTTGAGGGCGGTATCGGCCAGACCCTTACGGGCGCCGTGGGTGGAGATGAAGTACTCCAGCACGGTCATGCCCTCTTTAAGGTTGGACACGATAGGGTTCTCGATGATCTCTGCACCGGCAGCGCCGCTCTTCTGGGGCTTTGCCATAAGGCCACGCATACCGCAGAGCTGCTTGATCTGCTGGGTTGAACCACGGGCGCCGGAATCCAGCATCATATACACGGGGTTGAAGCCCTGCTGATCTGCGGAGATCTGCTTCTTAACCACGGCTGTGAGCTGGTTGTCGATGGAGGTCCAGAGGTCGATGACCTTGTTGTAACGTTCATTGTTGGTGATAAAGCCCATCGCATAGTTTGCTTTGATGCTCTCCACCTCGGAGTAACCTTTCTCGATGAGACCGGTCTTCTCCTGGGGAACAAGAACGTCTCCAAGGTTGAATGAGATACCGGCGCGGAATGCCTGGTCATAGCCAAGGTTCTTGATGTCGTCAAGGAACTTGGCAGTGCGGGTGACACCGGTGTGCTTGATAACGTCCGTGATGACGGTACGGAGGGCTTTCTTGCCCAGGACCTGGTTCACGTACGGAACTTCTTCGGGCATGAACTGGTTCACGATGATGCGTCCGGCGGTGGTTTTCACCATCTCGTAGCCCTTGGAAAGATCCTGTTTGTCCTTGGGCAGGCGGACCTTGATGGGGGCGTGCATATCGATAACCTTGCCGTCATAGGCGATGATAACTTCCTCGGGGCCGTAGAAGCTCAGGCCGTCACCCTTTGCGCCGGGGCGCTCCTTGGTGATGTAATACAGGCCCAGCACCATATCCTGTGAAGGAACGGTGATAGGGCTTCCGTTGGCCGGATTGAGGATGTTGTGGGAGCCCAGCATGAGGAGCTGTGCCTCCATGATTGCAGCATTGCCGAGCGGCAGATGGATAGCCATCTGGTCACCGTCGAAGTCTGCGTTGAAAGCGGTACAGGCAAGAGGATGCAGCTGGATGGCCTTACCCTCGATCATACGGGGCTGGAAGGCCTGGATACCCAGACGGTGCAGGGTAGGTGCACGGTTGAGGAGCACCGGATGACCCTTCATCACGTTCTCAAGGATGTCCCAGATGACGGGATCCCTGCGGTCCACAATCTTCTTTGCGCTCTTTACGGTCTTCACAATGCCGCGCTCAATGAGCTTGCGGATTACGAAAGGCTTGTAAAGCTCTGCGGCCATGAATTTAGGGAGACCGCACTCGTGCATATTGAGTTCAGGACCCACGACGATAACGGAACGGGCGCTGTAGTCAACACGCTTACCAAGGAGGTTCTGGCGGAAGCGGCCCTGCTTACCCTTGAGGGAATCTGAAAGGGACTTCAGGGCGCGGTTTGAGTCGCTCTTTACGGCCGATGACTTCTTGGAGTTGTCGAAGAGGCTGTCCACGGCTTCCTGGAGCATGCGTTTCTCGTTGCGGAGAATCACCTCAGGTGCCTGGATCTGGATGAGCTTCTTGAGACGGTTGTTGCGGATGATTACGCGACGGTACAGGTCATTGAGATCCGACGTTGCGAAACGGCCGCCATCAAGCGGTACAAGTGGACGGAGATCCGGAGGGGTAACGGGGATAACCTTCATTATCATCCATTCCGGACGGTTCACATCCTTGGATTCCTGGAACCACTTCACGACGGACAGACGCTTGAGGATTTCGGTCTTGCGCTGCTGGGAACTCTCCGAGTGCATTGCACGGCGGAGTTCGCGGCCCAAAGCCTCCACGTCTATTTCCTTGAGGAGGTCGTAGATGCCTTCGGCACCCATCTTGGCCACAAAGTTCCAGCTTTCTTCCCACTCCACGCCTTCATCAGCCTTCTTGCGCTTAAGGTCTGCGATGCGGTCCTGGGCGGCGAAGTACTCGTCTTCTGAGATGAGGGCCATCTTCTGGAGACGGTACTCTTCCGGAACGTCCTCAGTTGCCATGAGACCGGGGTTCACCACTATGTATTTCTCATAGTAAATGACGGCTTCCAGCTTCTTGGAAGGCACACCCAGAAGGGCGCTGATCTTGTTGGGAGCACTCTTGAAGTACCAGATATGAGCTACCGGAACGGTGAGGGTGATGTGACCCATGCGCTCACGGCGGACTTTCTTCTCAGTTACTTCCACGCCGCAGCGGTCGCACACGATTCCGCGATAACGGATTCTCTTGTACTTGCCGCAGTAGCACTCGTAATCTTTGGTGGGGCCGAAGATCTTCTCGCAGAAAAGACCCTCACGCTCCGGCTTGTAAGTCCTGTAGTTGACCGTTTCCGGCTTCAGGACTTCTCCGCAGGAACGCTCGGTGATGTCTTCCGGGGAAGCGAGGCTGATGGAAATGCGGGAGAAATTGCTCTTTACCTTGTTTTCCTTATTGTTAAAAGCAGGCATAATCTTACTTTATCTTTTCTTGTCCTTGAGATTAGTCCAGAGTAACCTTGAGTCCAAGGCCGCGGAGTTCATGCAGAAGCACGTTCAGGGATTCCGGGATGCCGGGTGTGGGCATGGGGTCTCCCTTGACGATTGCCTCGTAGGTCTTGGCCCTGCCGTTTACGTCATCAGACTTGACGGTGAGGATCTCCTGAAGGGCGTTTGCCGCGCCGTAAGCCTCCAGGGCCCACACTTCCATTTCACCGAAACGCTGGCCGCCGAACTGGGCTTTACCGCCAAGAGGCTGCTGGGTGATGAGGGAATAAGGGCCGATGGAACGGGCGTGCATCTTGTCGTCTACCATATGACCAAGCTTGATCATGTAGATGACGCCCACGGTAGCGGGTTGGTCGAACCAGTCACCGGTGCCGCCGTCCCTGAGCTTGGTCTTACCGAAGCGGGGCACGCCTGCCTTGTCCGTGTAGGCGCAGATCTCGTCTATGGATGCACCGTCGAAGATAGGGGTGGAGAACTTCAGGCCAAGTTCACGGCCGGCCCAACCGAGCACGGTTTCGTAGATCTGACCCAGGTTCATACGTGAAGGCACGCCCAGAGGGTTCAGGACGATGTCCACGGGAGTACCGTCCTCGAGGAACGGCATATCCTCCTGGCGGACAATCTTTGCCACGATACCCTTGTTACCGTGACGGCCTGCCATCTTGTCACCAACGGTGATCTTACGCTTCTTGGCAACGTAAACCTTAGCAATCTGCATTACGCCGTTGGGAAGTTCGTCGCCAACCTTGATCTTGTCAATCTCTCTCTTGGAACGGGTTTCCATCTCCTTGTATGCGATGCAGTAGCCGCCGATGAGCTCACGCACCATGTCGGAAGTCTTGGCGTCATTGCACCACTTTGCAGTGGAGATGTTCTGGTAGTCAACCTCACGGATAGCCTGGAGGGTGAACTCCTTGCCCTTGGGGAATATCTCAACGCCGTAAAGGTCTGAGACACCGGCGCTCTTCTTGCCGTTTACAAGACTCCAGAGTTTCTCGATGAAGCCGGCGCGGAGTTTCTCCGCTGCCTGCTGGAACTCCTGGGTCTTGATTTCCATGCGGGTCTTCTGGTCACTCTTGGCACCCCTCTTGCCGGTTTCCTTGGAAACCTTTGCATAAAGGGCGGTCTTGATGACGGTACCGCTGAGGGAAGGATTGGCCTTCAGGGAAGCGTCCTTGACGTCTCCGGCCTTGTCACCGAAGATAGCCTTGAGGAGCTTCTCTTCCGGGGAAGGATCGCTCTCACCCTTCGGGGTAATCTTACCGATCATGATATCACCGGGCTCGATGTGGGCGCCGACACGGTCACGGACCTCAGTGAGGTACTCGTCCACGTGGATGGAAGTGAGGACATCCCACTTCACCATTTCCTCTGAAAGGACGATGGCGTCCTCATAGTTGTAACCCTTCCAGGGCATGAATGCCACCATGAGGTTACGGCCAAGTGCAAGTTCTCCCTTCTCAGTTGCATAACCTTCAGTGAGAACCTGGCCGCCCTTCACCTTGTCACCCTTGCGTACAAGGGGTTTGAGCATGATAGTAGTGCTCTGGTTGGTGCGGCGGTAGATGGGGAGCTTGTAGACGGTTTCCTCGGGGAGGAAGCTCACAAACTTCTCATCTTCAGTACGGTCATATTTGACGCGGATTTCATTGGCATCCACATAAGTCACTAAACCGCTGCGCTCTGCGATGATCTGGGTGCGGGAGTCTATGCAGACCCTCTCTTCCAGACCGGTACCCACGATGGGGCTTTCCGGAGAAAGGAGCGGAACGGCCTGACGCATCATGTTGGCGCCCATCAGGGCTCGGTGAGCGTCGTCGTGCTCAAGGAAAGGAATGAGGGATGCAGCCACGGAAGCCATCTGGTTGGGGGCAACGTCCATGTAGTTCACTTCCTCTTTGCCAACAAGCGGGAAATCGGCCTCAAGACGGCACTGGATGCGCTCGTCAAGGAGTTCTCCGTCATCACTCATGTTAACGTTGGCAAGGGCCACGTTCTGGGCCTCTTCCTCTTCTGCGCTCATGTATTTCCAGCCCTGGGCGCTGAGGTCCACCTTTCCTTCACTTACCTTGCGGTAAGGAGTTTCGATGAAACCGAGACCGTTGATACGGGCATACACGCACAGGGAGCTGATAAGGCCGATGTTAGGGCCTTCAGGAGACTCGATAGGGCACAGGCGGCCATAGTGGGTGTAGTGAACGTCACGTACCTCGAAGCCTGCGCGGTCACGGGAAAGACCTCCCGGGCCAAGGGCGCTCAGACGCCTCTTGTGAGTGATCTCTGCAAGGGGGTTGGTCTGGTCCATGAACTGGGACAGCTGGCTGGTGCCGAAGAAGGAATTGATAACGGAAGACAGAGTCTTGGCGTTGATAAGGTCAATGGGGTTGAACTGCTCAGAATCTCTGACGTTCATCCTCTCGCGGATGGTGCGGGCCATACGGCTGAGACCAACGCTGAACTGGTTTGCAAGCTGCTCTCCGACTGTGCGGACGCGACGGTTTGAGAGGTGGTCGATATCGTCCACGGTAGCGTTGCTGTTGATGAGCTTGATGAGGTACTTGATAATCTCCACAATATCCTGCTGCGTGAGGACGCGGGTCTCAGGATCGATGGTCATGTCAAGTTTCTTGTTCAGGCGGTATCGGCCTACGGAGCCAAGGTCATAGCGCTTCTCAGAGAAGAAGAGTTTGTCGATGACGTCGCGGGCGGTTGCCTCATCCGGGGGTTCGGAATTGCGGAGCTGCTTGTAGATATAGTTGACAGCCTCGATTTCCGTATTTGTCGGGTCCTTCTGCAGGGTGTTGTAGATGATGGAATTTTCGGCCGATACGGACTCATCCTTCTGGAGGAGGATGGTCTGGACATCTGTGTCTGCGATACGGGCGATGGTGTCATCATCCAGGACTTCACCGCGCTCTACGATGGGGATGGTACGCTCGATGGGGATGACCTCACCGGTGTCCTCGTCCTCGAAGTCCTCGATCCATGTCTTGAGGACGTTTGCGGCCAGCTTGCGGCCCTGGTTCTGAGCCAGAACCTCAGGAGTGGCCTCAACTTCATCGGCCAGGCCGAAACGGTCAAGGATGTCCTTATCCGAACTATAGCCGATAGCGCGCAGAAGGGTGGTTACGGGCAGCTTCTTCTTACGGTCTATGTAAGCGAACATCACGTTGTTGATGTCCGTGGCAAACTCTATCCAGGAGCCCTTGAAGGGAATGATACGGGCGCTGTAGAGCTTGGTGCCGTTTGCGTGCATGCTCTGGTCGAAGAACACACCCGGGCTGCGGTGAAGCTGCGAAACGATAATTCTCTCGGAGCCGTTGATGATAAACGTACCGGCGGGAGTCATGTAAGGGATGTTCCCAAGGTAAACGTCTTGCACGCGGGTGTCAAAGTCCTCGTGCTCCGGGTCCGTGCAGGAAAGGCGGAGTTTTGCCTTCAGAGGAACATTGTAGGTAAGTCCTCTCTCAAGACACTCCTCAATTGAGTACTGGGGCGGATCAATGAAATAGTCTATGAAGGTGAGTTCATAGTTGTTCCGCGTGTCCTCAATTGGGAAAATTTCCTGGAAAACCTGATAAAGGCCCTCGCTGCGACGGCTGTCCGGAGTGGTCTCAAGCTGGAAGAAGTCCTTGAAAGACTTGAGCTGAACCTCCAGAAGGTCAGGGTATTCCAGAATTTTTGAGGTTGCGAAATTAATTCGCGGATTGGTAGTCTTATTAGACATATTCTGCCTTCGTTATGGGGAAAATTTTTTAGACGGAAAAAAGGTTTAGAGCCTCCTTGGGCTCTAAACCTGTTTGATGCATCCCTTAAAGGGAGCGGGCGGGGTTACTTAACCTCAACCTCTGCACCGGCTTCCTCGAGGGCAGCCTTGAGTGCCTCGGCCTCTGCCTTGGACACTTTCTCCTTGACGGCTACGGGAGCCTTGTCAACGAGTTCCTTGGCCTCTTTAAGACCAAGACCTGCGCTCTCCTTAACGGCCTTGATGACCTGGAGCTTGGCCTGACCTGCGCTGGTGAGGATAACGTCGAACTCAGTCTGCTCTGCGGGAGCGGCTGCTTCGGCGCCAGCGGCGGGAGCTGCTACTGCAACTGCTGCTGCAGCGGGCTCAATACCATATTCTTCCTTCAGGATCTTAGCGAGTTCCTGGACATCTTTGACGGTGAGGTTCACGAGTTCCTCGGCGAGTTTCTTAACGTGACGGTGAGGTTCACGAGTTCCTCGGCGAGTTTCTTAACGTCTGCCATAATTGTAAATTTTTAAATTGTTTATGTTTATTTGTTTTCTTTTTCTTCGAGAGTCTTGACGAGGCCGGCGATGGTCTGTCCGCCGCCATTCTGCAGAGCGCTGATAACGTTCTGGAGAGGGCTCTGGAGCATACCGATGATCTCTCCGATGAGTTCCTCGCGGGACTTGATGTTGATGAGCTCCTGAAGTTTATCGGCACCCACGAAAGCGCACTCCTGCACGTATGCTGCCTTGAGAGCGGGCTTTTCAGAACCGGCCTTGTTGTACTTCTTGATGAGCTTTGCAGGGACTGCAGGGCCCTCGCAGTACATGATGGCGGAGTTGCCTTCCAGAGCGGGAACAAGAAGATCCATCTCAGGGTTCTGAGCGTCCTTGATCACCTTGTGGAAGAGGGTGTTTTTGACAACAGTGAGCTTGATGCCCTCATTGAAGCAGTCACGGCGAAGCTTTGCGGTATCTTCGGCGTTGAGACCTGCGATGTCAACGATGTAGAAGTTGGGGCATTCGGCGATGTTAGCCTTGATGGCTGCAATAACCTGTTCTTTCAATTCCTTTTTCATTTCTATTCCTCCTACAGATTATTCAGCGGTGAAACCTTTGACATCCAGTTTGATGGCGGGGCTCATAGTGGTGCACAGGGTGCAACCCTTGAAATAGGTGCCCTTCAGGGTCTGGGGCTTGAGCTTCAGAACGGCGGAGACGAAGGCACGGGCGTTTTCTTCGATCTGCTGAGCAGAGAAGGAAGCCTTGCCGATAGCGGCATGGATAATACCGGTCTTGTCCACCTTGAAGTCAATCTTACCAGCCTTCACTTCCTTGACGGCGTTATCGATTTCCATGGTAACGGTGCCGGTCTTGGGGTTCGGCATGAGGCCGCGGGGACCGAGGATACGGCCGATCTGGCCGACCTTGGCCATCACGGACGGGGTGCAGATGATGACA
>CACXNH010000034.1 GCA_902768955.1 uncultured Bacteroidia bacterium
GGAGATATTGACAGCAGTCTTGGTACTGGCAGCCACTGGCAGTGTGGCACTGAATCCGGTGTCGATGCGACTCTCTCCCGGACCATCCGGACGGACCTCACCGGGAGTCTCCTCAACCGTGTTCGTCTGGGGAATCTCCCGCGAACATGAGAGAAGGACTGCAAAAGAAGCTATTATAAAAAATATGTAATCTTTCTTCATAAGCTTAATTGTATCGGACTGCGATATACGAAAGAGAACTTGTGTGTACATCAGCATCGGCTGCATTCAATCTGGCATCGGCATAATCCGCTCCGCTGCTGCAGATATCGTTGCGTGGCGTGAGACGGATATAAACGTTATCCTTTCCAAGCATTTCCAGAGGAAGCTCAAAGTTCATTTGCTTGAAACCCACCACTGAGTGATACAGAGCAGTTGACCAAACAGAGATATCAGGGACAGTATACTGGGCTATTTCCTGCCAGGAGTGGTCTGTCTGGTTTTCTGTGGTGGCCCATTCTACCTTCCAATAGCGGGGAGTATAGAAACTCTGGCAGGTATTGAGCTGAGCAACCTGAAGTGAAAGGCTTGTTGCAGAAATCCCTGAAGTAGAGAAATTAAGTAGCCATCCATAGGGCCTGCCCGTTTCATAATCCCACCAATTGTTGGCGGCAAAAGTGGTATAGCACCCTTCCGGCACCAGCCCCTTGCCGATATTTGCAGAGGAGTTGTAGTAGTTGATGCTTGTGAACTCGTCTTTGGTCAAGTAGCATGTAGGGTCTGAAGCACCCGGGCCACACCACTGCGGATGGGCAGGGTCTGACTGGTCCACAAGAGCATCCATCCTTGAATTCCAGCTTTCCTTGGAGGGGTCAAGGACAATTCCCAGGCCATTTTCATTGCCGATATGTTTTCCAAAGAGATACTTCTCATTCTTTCCTTTGGGTCCCAGATAGTCAAAGGCGATAGCAGAGACAAAATGCTGTCCAAAATTGTCTTCCGTAAAATCTTTCGATGACGACCCGGTATACTTTGCCTGATAGGTGTGGGTGAACCATCCGTTGTTTCCATAAGTGGGAAGGCATACGCCGCGGCTCTCATCCGGATTCCAGAACCTGTACTCTGTGAGCAGCTTGGAGAAGCTGTTCTCTATGTCTGCCCCCATTTCTTTCCAGATGTCGTCTTTAGTCTGGGGACGTATCTGATATGTGCCGATCCGGCCCAGCAGAGGATCATCTTCCATATCCATAGGGTCTGCAAGGTTTTCCCATTCAAACCTGGGGAACCTTTCATGGACGATCACCCCGGATATTGAGCCGCTTCCATAAGGAAGAAGGGTTCCGTCATTGCGGAACTGGCAGGTGGAGTTGGTGTAAAGATACATGTCGTCCCCGTTGATATCCCTGATCAGGCGGGGGAATTTTACCAGCCTGTCGCCCTTTGCCGCAATAGTGTAACCTTCATTCACCGGCATAAGATCACCCTTGCGGACGGGGATTTCCACATCTTTGAGTTTTACGTAGGTAAAAATATCCTCATCCGTAAGATCCCCAATGCGGCGTTCCTTGACAGGGACGTCATAAGATTCTCCGGGAATGACGCTTATGAACATACTAGACTTGACACCGTTTATCACAAGATATGAAGGGTCTTCATATAAATGGGGGTCCGTACCATACAGAAGGACCTGAACGTGATCATACATATCCACCTGATTATCATCAACCGTACTGGTCACAAGGCAGATGCCCTTAGATCCATCCAGGCTTTCGAGATAGATTGTTCGCTGATCAACAGTGTAGTCAATGGTTGACGGAGTCAACTGCTCGTTTTCGCCGGCATTGCGATTCTTCTTACTGCTTACCACAATGCCCTCAACGATAACATATGATTCCAGTCTACGGCCATTTTCCACATACTCATACTTGAGTTCATCTATCGTAATTTCAGTTCCTACTTTTTCCAGCGAAGTTCGCTGGATGACATTCAGTTGCAGGGTCACGGATTCTCCCCATCCATCAATAAACATGAGACGGATTACGGCGGAACGGGGAACTTCCTCATCGGGATTTGGATCCGTATTCAGTTTGATAACCTTCTTTTCCGATTCATCATCAGAAATGGCAACGTCCTTTATCCAGTCACTGCCTGTTCCGGATTCATCGGTATATGTGATTGACTTTTCAATCTGGGAGGCAGGGATATTGGTGTTGATTTCAAAGACATCCTCGCCGCCTGCCCCCTTTGCAACCAGAGAGCGGTTATCCATTGTAAGAAGAGCCTCCTTAAGTCCTTTCTGACGAAGGATGACCGTATCCCGGCGCTCGTCTACATCGCTGCACAGGGAGAAGACTACCTGACGCCTGAAAGATGCGTTGAAGTCGCACTCGGCACGGATATACCCGTTTTCACTAAGATTGGACGGCATCTGGAGGTTGAGCCAGTCATTATCCGACGATATCATTTCCAGATGATACGCGCCATTGGAATAGACCGGGATGTTTACAACGCCGCCATCCACTTCCATGACATATTCTTTCCCTCCTGCGCCAAGTTTTACAAGGGGATAATCCTTTTCCAGGGATTGAGAGCAGGAAACAGTCCACACCGAAGATAAGCCGAGGACTATTATCTGGATAATATTATGTATTCTTTTCATAGCTTATCAATTGTAACGGACAGTGATAGTACCAATACGAACCGGACCGGCATTGGAAGAAGTCAGATAACCTTTCTCAATTCCAAGGGCCTGTCTCCAGGTTGATGCGCCGGTGGAAGGGACGATATCCGTCACAAGGTCTGCAACCTGCATGCGCACAACCACATTACTCTTTCCAAAACAAGAGGCAGGGAGCTTGAACAGATGCTCCGTGTAACCGGGAGCGGCATCCTGCGATGTCTGGGGATTGCTCCACCACGCGCAAGAGCGTTGTTTAACCACTCCGGAAGTTGTGAGCTCGTTCACTCCGGAAATTTTGAGCTCGTTAAAAGTCTTCCCGCCATCTGTTGAATACAGCACCTTCCAGTGAGAGGGACCGTAAACAGTAGAAGACGTCCCCAGTCCATGGCCCCAGACAATGCCATATACAAGGTTGCTCCCATTGAGCCCGGAAGTGGAGAATTCAACGTCAAAGTACTTGCCCTGGTCCAGCTCATAATCCCACCATACCTGGGTAAGAGAGATTGCGGCGCCGGCCACCAAGCCTTTCAGGTTGGAAGAGCCATTACCGTTGGGCAGGTCTTCAACGGGGAGGTAAGGGTTGTTATAGTCATTGACGAATTTGGTAGCCGCATCATACTTTCTGAAAGTACCCTTTCCTTCGTCGGGGGTGAGTTTTTCTTTGGAATCGTTCCAGTTCCACTCGCAGATGATGTTTGAGAACCGAGGACCGTTCAGATCCACTTCCTCGCCCCAAAGCGGGCGTATCTGGTATTTCCCAAGATTTCCCCAGCGGACAGGAGCTACATCATCTGAAACCACAATGCCTCTGAGGGTTCCGGCCCCCTGAGGGAGGCAGCTGTACCATCCGACGTCGGTTCCTGTTCTGCGCCAGGGAGAGGCTGCGTTGGTCAGTATATGGATGGCTTCTCCGTTTGCGTCTGAGCACAGCAGAGGAGCAACATCCCATCTGGGTGCAGTGGCCCCCAGCGGATTCAATTCATCCTGAAGACTGTAGCCTTCGCTGGCATTTGTGTACGATCCTTCTTTAGAAAGGATTTCAACCCCCTGAAGCGATACATAGGTATAAATATCGGCATCTGTCAACTGCGCTATTGTCTTTTCCTTGACAGGAATTTCAGACTCACTGGAAGGCAGGACTGTAAACATATCCGAAGTCAAGCCCGAGAGAGTATATCTGAGGGGACCGGTTGTCCTTTCCATAGTGATGCCGTCAAGGGGGAGATGCACTTTTGTCCAACGGGGCAGGACATTATCTGAGGCATCCTTAAACTTAAGGCAGAATCCATAGGATCCGTCAAGTGCTTCAAGATAAGCGGTGCGCTGATTTTCAGTGCGGTCAAAATCGAACTGTCCGATTTGTACGCTTGAGCTCACATTGGGGCTGAGCGGATCACTTACGATGAAACCTTCCAGGAAGACATTCCCCTTGATGATACCTGGAGTACGTGAGCGCAATTCTTCAAAGCGCAGCAGTTTCTCATGAGTTTGATGGACTTTATACAAAGCATTGGCGGAACTCCCGTCGGGAGCGGAATAAGACACCGACACCGTAGCGGAACGGGGAGCGCCGCTCATATTCTCAGTTACGGAAAAAGAAAGTCCCTCCTCAATGACCTCCATTGAGTCAATCCAGGAGGCATCGGAGCTCACCTGAATACCCTCAAGCGACCAGATATTGTTACTTACAGAAGGAATCACATGAACTCCGCTGTTGGCATTGATTTCTCCTTCCACAGATGACAGGGCAAGTACCGGATTATCGGCGGTCTGCGTAATCTGAATGGTTGCATGGGTTTCAACGCCGGTGGCATCTGTGGAATAACAGACAAGCTGGGCCGTGCGGTCCTTGCCGGTGTCGTTGGCCTCCACCGTAACGGAAATACGGTCTTCATGAATCTGACAATCGCTGATCCATCCGCTTTCCGTCTCACCGGAATAATTGACCCTTGTTTTGAAATCCTCAATCCCGTAGCCCAAATTAGTTGTCATGGAAACCTGGAAAACAAATTTCTGACGGGGAAGGACATATTTGCTGCTGGACAATGATATGAAAGGAGTGGTGACCGCCCCGGCCTGGATCAATTGTATTTTCTCCGTCAAGTTGTCACGGGTAACAAGTATGCTTACGCTGCGGGCAGTACCATAATTGGCCGACCAGCTTACTACAAAATCTCCAAGCCCCACACCAGAAAGCTTGTTCAGGGAAGCCCATTCCACCGCTTTTTCAAAACACACGGACCATTCTCCGGTGGAGTATACGGCAATATGTGTCTGCCCGGGAGTCTGGGCGATATTCAAGGTGTGCGAAGAGACACCCAGCTCATCGAAGATTTCATATCTGTCTTTGCAGGAGGTAGCTCCGGCAATGGACAATAGTACGAAAAGTAAGTATGTGAGTTTATTTTTCATCGGCGAGCAGTATCAAAGTCCATACTTGTTATATTCCTTGTTGTCAAGTGCATATTTGGAATTCACCACCTCTGTCTCCGGGATGGGATAGTACTCATGACAAGGTAACATATTCTCCCTCAGGTTCTCCGAGTCTGTGTTATCCTGCACGGCATCGTACCAGATACCCCAGCGTACAAGGTCAAATTTTCGCTGGAATTCGCCGAAGAGTTCCCTGGCGCGTTCACTGCGGATCTCATCCACAAGCCGGGAATGGGTGCGGAAGATGTAGTCCCCGGTTCCGGCCCTGCGGCGGACGATATTTAGATAGGACAGCGATTTTTCCGTATCTCCAAGGGCGCACCAGCACTCTGACAGCAGGAGCAGGGCATCGGCATAACGGAACACCTTGTAGTTGTTGCCGTCGTTGCTCTTGACCATGTCCGGACACCAGAACTTGGGGCCTGGCCAGGGATTGCTGTTTACGCTGGCAAAAGCCTGTCCATTATATTCCCACGCCATATTGTCGGACTTGCGGATATCGCGTCCCCTACGGGGCTGAAGGCCCTGGCTGAAGTATTTGGTAGGGCGGGCCGATGTGTGCAAATCGCAGTCAACACCCAATTCCGGGATTTCCACGCCGTCAAATACTGCAAGGCTGATATTGGTAGAACTGCTGTTGGGCTCCATATATGCTGCCAGATTGGACACATAAGAGATTCCTCCCCGTGAATATGCATGCTGGATCTCCATAATGGATTCCGGAGTGTTCTTATTGCGGAACGTTGCATTGAAACTGTAGTCGTAATCGGCCAGGTTGCCATAGATGGGTTCCAGGTTTTCCAACGCGGCGATGGCTGTCTTATACCACTCCTCCGCCTTGGCCGGATCATCCTTGGCAGCGTTCCACATGGCCATTTTACCAATAAGGAGCCATGCGGCGGAAGCTCCCAGGCGGGCATCAGTATTATCCGACGTCCGCGTCTGAGGTGCCAGCGGAGCAATCTCCTGCAAATCCTTTATACAGGCTGCACGTGTATCCACTGCGCTCATTCGGGGAAGCACGGCTATCTTGTCCATTACCTCGAAATCACTTACGTCATCAAAGTAGAACGGGACATCCCCAAACATGCAGGTAAGCGTATAATAGAAGAACGCCCGAAGCACCTTTGCCTCGCAGAGCATCTGGGCCCGCTCCTTCTCATTCAGGCAGGCGGCTTTCTCTATGCCTTGGATGGCAAAATTGCAGCGTTGCACCCCGAGATATCCGTTTGTCCATACCGTAGAGCCATAGCGCGGCAATGTGGGAGAAACATCCAGGCGGCAATCCAGCGTACCGTAATTGATGAACGCTATATCTGACTGGCATTCAGTGACCGTATAGAAAGTCTGGGTGTAAATATTCTTTACGGGAATATAGCAACCGTTCACAACAGCCTGGCACTCCGCCTTGCTGCGGAAGAAATTACCCGGAGTAGAGAGTGATGAAGTATCCTCATTCAGAGAACAGGACTGAATGAAAAGGATGGATAAAAGGATGAATAAATTCTTTTTCATAATCATGCCCTCCTCTGTTAATATCTTACTTGTACGCCAAGGGTAATAGTGCGCGCTTTTGGATAAGCGCCGATATCCACCCTGCGCAGTGTTGAGGATGTCCCTTCACTGGAAACATCGGGATCGAATCCGTTGTATTTCTTCCAGAGGAAGAGATTATCCGCCACCAGACTCACCGTGCAGTCCTTGAGCCAGCTTACTTTCTTGGACAAGTCAAACGTATAGCTCAGCGTCAATGATTTCAGACGCAGATAGGAAGCATCGTAAATCATAAAGTCGCTGGGAAGAGACTGGTCTGAGATGACTCCGGCACGGGGGAGATTGGACTCGGGATTCCTTTCCGGGTGCCAGGCATTGAGCATATACCGGTACTGGTTGGTACGACGGCTGCCCGCCATATAGAACTCAGAGAAATTGTAAATCTTTCCACCCAGAGAGTACGCGAAATACAGGCCCACGCGAAGGCCATAGATATAGAATGTATTCTGCAGGCCTCCGTACAGCCATGGATCGGCCGATCCCTGATATACAAGGTCGTCCTGATTCAAGGTGCCGTCGTGGTTGATATCGTAATAGCGAGGATAGCCAAGCTGGTAGGCATCCGTGCCGATACCGGCATAAGTGAGTGTAGACTGATTGGCGGCAATTTCTTCATCCGTGTGCCAGACGCCCGCATATTTGAATCCCCAGAGTGAATTCAGAGGGTAACCCTGGACATAGCCGTACATCATGAAGGAGTTGTTTCCCGGAGAAGAATAGGCCGTCACAAAATCTTCAGAGCCGATGTCTTCTACCAGCTGATTGTTATGCGACATGGTCAGGGTAGTGGACCAGCTGAAATTCTTCTTGGAGATATTATGAGTTTCCAGGGACAGTTCCACACCACTGTTGGAAGTGCGTCCTATATTGGCATAACGGGATGAATAACCTGTCTGCCTGGCCATCTGAAGGGTAAGCAGCAGGTCTGTGGTCAGGGAATAGTAGTACTCTGCCGTCAAATTCACACGACCGTTAAAAAGGGCGATATCGGCACCCACATTATACAGCGCCGTTTTCTCCCACGTAAGATAAGGCGAATCAAGACGTGAGCGGTAATAAGCAACTGGCTGTGAACCACCAAACACATAGCTGTCCGTAGTGGTGGATAGTGCCGCCAGGGAACGGTACTCGGTAATGGCGTCATTACCGGTAAGACCCGCACTGGCGCGGACAGAGAGGTCGTCAATCCAGCTTACATTCTTGAGAAACTCCTCATTGGAGGCGTTCCAGCGGAATGCGGCCGACGGGAAGAACGCCCACTTGTGACTGTTGGCAAAGTTGGACGCACCGTCAAAACGGCCGGTTGCCGTAATATAATACCTGGACTTCCAGTTCCAGTCGGCCCTGCCGAAGAACGACATCTTAGTTTTGGATGAATAAGATGTGGTAGCGTCATAGGTTTCCTTGTCAAGGACAGCATTCATGTTGTTCCACTTGACGGCATCATCCATGTAGCCGCTTCCGCTCAGGCCAAAATCTCTCTTTGCACTCTTATAGGCCGATATGCCTCCCATGATATTGAGAGAATGGTCTGTCAGATTGTCAAACACATAACTGGCCGTTGTCTCGTTTGAAAGGCTCCAGGTATCATACTCATTCCGGTAGGCATCGCCGCCATCGGATTCGTTCTTTGCCGGAAGCGAACCGGGATTGTACCGGTACGTGTGCCTCTGGAACAGGAAATAAGACAAAGTGCTTTTGACGGTAAAATTGTCAAAAGGTTTTAAATCGGCCTTGAAGGAATGATTGGTGGAGTGGAATATACGGTAATGCGTAATCTGGTCTATCGCGGCACGTGGCGTATTGATACGGCGGTTATCATTATTGCCGTCCACCAAAGGGTTATTGTAGTCATTGGGGCCGATCAGGGGCGAAAGGTACTGACCGGAGTTCCTGTAGGAAGTACCGCCGATGGAGGCCTTCGCCATATCCTGGTTCCGGTAAGTGTATGTGCCGGAATACCCCAGTTTAAGCCAGGGGAAGAACTCCCTGTCAAAAGACATTCGGCCGGTAAGGCGTCTCTGTCCGCTGCCCTGGATAATACCGGGAGTGTCATTGTAGGAGAAGGAAGCATAGTAAGAAGACTTGGGCCCCTTGCCGGACAGTGACAGCGCATAATTCTGTGTAACGGCTGTCTGGGTCATCTCCTTTACCCAGTCCGTTCCCTTAAGGGAGAACGGGTCAGGGTAAACAGATTCCGAGAGAGGCTTTGTCTGATTGCTGAAATAAGCGTAATCATTGCGGTATAGCGCAAATTCGGTTGCGTTCATAATATCAAGCCCCTTGGGGAGTCCGGAAACGCCTACATCGGCCTTGAAGGTAATGTTCACCTTCCCGTCCTGGCCGCTTCCCTGCTTCGTGGTTATGATGATAACGCCATTGGCGCCACGCGAGCCGTAGATGGCCGTTGCCGATGCATCTTTAAGCACGGAAATGGAAGCGATGTCGTCGGAATTGATATCATTCAGATCATTGATGGCATCCATAACGCCGTCTACCACAAAGAGCGGCTCATTGGATGCGGTAATGGAACGTGTTCCGCGGATTCGGATTGTAGTAGTGGAACCGGGAGCGCCGTCCGTGGACATGAATTCGGCTCCGGCAATCCTTCCCTGCAGGGCATTATCCACGGAGACCGAGGGAGAGTCCGCAATATCGGCCATCTTGACATTAGTGACAGAACCTGTGAGGTCTGACTTCTTGGTGGTTCCGTATCCGATTACCACAATCTCATCCAGACTGTTGGAGTCCGGCTGAAGGACAACGATGATTTCCGACTGCGAGCCCACCTTTATGTGCTGGTCAACGAAGCCGATAAAACTGAATACAATGACATCGTCGTCTGATGCCTCTATGCTGAAATTACCGTCGAAATCCGTAATTACACCCTGGCTTGGATTGCTCTCGAAAACAACTCCGGCTCCAATCAGGGGATAATTCTCGTTGTCCAGGACAGTTCCCGTAACCGTCCTTTTCTGTGCAAAGGCAGTCAAAGGAAGCAGTACCAATACAATGAGGCAAAGGAGAGTCTTAACTATCTTATTCATATTTCTTCCCTCCCGTTACAATATCTTTTCCGCTTTTCTCTCCATTGAGAAGAAACAGGTCTTCATCAAGCAGCAGATCCTGCCGGTACACAAAAACATCATCTATGAATACACGGGAGCAAGTGCCGTCATCCGACCCCTTCATCCCTCCTGCGATGAAACGTATGGCAGTATTGACCGTAATAGGGTTTGACTCCGTTCCCTCTATAAAAACAAGGTATGCGCCATCGTCAAAAATATCGGCGGGGAAAGAAGGGCTCTCACGGTTGTATGTGGAAAGGTCAAGATTCAGGGAAGTACCTCCGCTACCCACAAAATCCCGGATAAATCCGCCCCCCGTTACCTCAACGGTCAATGAAGGGCCGTCGGCCGCATTATTCTCTTTTGCCCTTGACGCCATTATCTTGTTGGGGACAATGGGCTCCGTTCCGCCGGTAAAATCAGGAAGCGCGTCTCCGCTTTGCACCACAGCCCGGAACGAAACTACCAGCAGCGTGTCATATTGGAAAGAAGCACTGCGTGGTGTGATAAGGTCTGCGCCCGCTCCCCTGCTGTTTCCAAGTTTTACATAACCGTCCTTGCTGTATACCCACTTGTCATCTTCTCCGTCAATAAGGGTGGATGTAAAGCCCTGATTCTGCTGGGCAGTGGTCCAATGGCTCATCAGGACATCACTGTAAGTGTCGTTGGGGTCTGCCGCCCCGTAGAGCCAGGAAAAATTACAGCTGATCCTTGGTTCAAGCCCCTGTTCTATGACCAGGTATTTCCCAAGAAAGATATCTTGATTTGTAATCATCAACACACCGTATCTACGTGTATAAAGGCCTGTAGGCACATTGTTCACCGTAGTCAGGGCGCGCTCCGACACGGGCTCTACAGTGACATCGATAGCCCATAGTCCTTCTGAGACACGCCTTGGAGACCCTATCTCCGCCCACGAAGTGTCTTCACTCTGCCACCTGGCAGAGAAATCAACATTGGAGCGGATATAATAGGTGTATTTCCCTCCTTTGACACTGACTACAGCCCTGTCAAGGGGAGTATCTCCCTCCCTGGAATCATAGACCCGGATATAATCACTTCTTTCAGCGCTTGGGACACTGCCCTTGCAGGAGAAAAAGCCCAGTGCCACGACGGCAAAAAGGCATAATCTGATGGTATATCTTGTACTTTTCATTACTTTGACATATCAAATTCTATCAGAAGGGGCCGATGGTCGGACGGTACTTTGGGATGCTTCTCATCAGATTCCGGATCATACACGGCACTGGTGGTAATTCCGGAGAAAGAGTCGTTCAGCATCAGGGACAGTCCGGTTACACGCCTTTTCATAGACTCACTGCCATACATGATGTCCAATCTGGCGATTCCGCCGGTAGAGGTCATAAAACGGCCGGGACCGGTATAGAGCGATCCGTCTCCCTGACGGAGCATATCATAGAGCGGCCTTCCATAATCACCGCTGAGAAAGGCCTCGTGTGGTTGTACCCACTTATAGCCCTCCGTATCCCACCTGGGGAAACTCACCTCTCCATAGTATTCATCATCAAGGGGTGAAATGGAGTTGGTGTCACCCAAAATCAGCCAGTTGTCTCCGCAATCGGTACGTTTGACGGTAGCGCCAAGCAGCGCTTCCACTTCCCTTCTGGCGTAATCATATCCATGAAGCTTTGCCCGGTTCTCCTCTGTGTCAGATTCTGACGGGCCGTATTTCATGGGCCACAGGTGCAGACTTACAAAATTCACCGTTTGCCCGCCTACCGTCACCTGATAATGACCGGCTCCATGAATCAGCGTGGTGCCGCGTCCGTCTTTGTCGTTGGCGCGTGCAATTCTCAGAACCGTCTGGACCGGATACTTGGAAGTTATCACCTGAGGATAAGGGTCCCGGTACATGCTGACGGCGTGGTAACTGTGTCCAAAACGGGCGGCAAGGGCTCCCCACTGAGCATTTTTCAGTTCTTCAGTAGTGTTGGTGGTTGTATTGGACGACAACCCTGCTTTGTTGGTGAATAACTGGTAAGAACTTTGTCCGGAGTACTCTGCCGACCCTGTCTTCCACAGACTCTGTCCCTCACAGAAAACGCAGACATCGGGGTCCAATTTCCTGATGAAGTCAACCATGTTGTCAAAGTTGTTTCCTTGGTCGGCCCACATGCCATTCTGGATATTGTACAGAAGGACACGCAACTTGGAAGAAGGATGCTCAACGGGGACGTAACGGATTTCAACATTATCCACAAAGCCTCCATGCTTGATATTGTTGGAACTGTCAAAGCCCCAGAGTCCAAACGTAGAGATTTCATTGAGGTTACTGAATGTCATTTCCACATGGTGCCATCCATCCGAATAGCGCTCAGAGCTTGGCGCCGGAATATCGGAACGCCTGACGGCGCAGAAATTCATGAAAGTATAAGTATAAGTATTGTTGCCACCTATGGTATTCTCAAGAGGTATCTCAATTCCGTCAAC
>CACXNH010000035.1 GCA_902768955.1 uncultured Bacteroidia bacterium
GTCGCGCGGTGCGCGGGAATCTGCCACTACAATGTGGAAGAATGCGAAATTCTTCTTACCGTGGCGCTGGAGTCTGATCTTAACAGCCATTGTGAATCTGTTGTTTAATAATTAATAATGCGTATTTCCCCCAACTCGTGAGGGGCTGCAAAGGTAAGAATAATTTTTGGGCTTTAAAAATATTTTTGGGCCGATGCAACGTTTCTGGCGCAATTCGCATCTTAATACCGTATGAAAAAGATTTTGACATTTATGGCTGCCGCCATTCTCACCGCCGGCAGTTTTGGTGCAAAAGCCCGGTAGTTTGACACAATAATTTCCGATTTTTTTACTAGAAAGGCCTGTGGGGTCTTTTTTTTGTCAAATATTATTTCTATATTCATAACACTAGTAACCCTTAATGTGTGCAAATTCGGACTCTCCGTCGCCAACAGCGACACGACGCCCCGGACACCGTAACAAAAACCTCCACCGCGCCGGCCCTCCAGAGCGGCGACATCGTATCATTTGTTACCGATTAACACATGCATCCTGATTATTTTTGCGAAGTTTTATCAAATGCCTTCGTATATGAAATATTATGTAAATGACACTTGCATCGGATGCGGACTCTGCGCATCCACCTGTCCCGAAGTTTTTTCCATCCCGAATGACGTGGCCGTCGCCATTGATGCCGATGTCCCCGAATCGTCCCTGGATGCCGCGGCCCAGGCGCAGGAAGGATGTCCGGTTGGCGCCATCGAACAGAGATAAGCTCCTATTCAGATGACACACAACAAGTTAGCTATTATGAACAAACAGGACAAGAAGATTGACCTGGGTAGAAGCATTTACGAGCTCACTAACGAATTCCCGGAACTGATCGATATCATGCGGTCTGTCGGTTTCAAAGAAATCACCAAGAAAGGAATGCTGACATCCGTGGGCCGCATCATGACCATCCCAAACGGAGCCAAAATAAAAAAAATACCGATGGGCGATGTCATCAAGGCTTTCGGCGATGCTGGATTTATTGTAACAGGTATACCCGAATCGGAGACTGCCCCAGTCCCACAAGCGACTGATACGCCTGCGCCGATGACCCGTACGCAACAGCTCAAAGACTACCTCCGGCGCTTGAATGAAGGCGAGGACCTGGAGAGCATCCGCGATGAGTTCCGTATGCATTTCGCCGACGTGGAGGCGTCCGAGATTATGTATGCCGAACAGGAACTCCTGAGTGAAGGTACGCCCCTTCACGAAGTCCAGCAGTTGTGCGACGTCCACTCCGCCCTGTTCCACGGTGCGACGCGCGAGGAGCAGATTGCCGCAGCAGAAGCCGAAGTGGAAGCGTCCCTGAACCGGGAAGGAATGGTCCGCATAGGCGCAGACAATCTTTCCGCCGCGGCAGAGCTGATTGCCATCGAAGGACACCCGCTTCAGACCTTCACCCGTGAAAATGAGGCACTATCCCTGCTTCTTCAGCGCGCAAAAGATGAGCTGATGGCAGCAAACAGGCCTACGGAGCTGCTGAAAAAGATACGCGAAATCGCCATCCACTATGCCAAGAAAGGAGACCTTCTCTATCCCAACCTGAAGGTCAGGTACGACATTTCCGGACCGTCCGATGTCATGTGGACCGTGGATGATGAAATCCGGGACGAACTCGGGGCGCTCGCCATGGATGCCGAGCCAGTTGACGACTGGCACAAGCGAGCCGCAAAAGTGATAGAACGCGCCGAAGAAATGATATACAAGGAAGCCAACATCCTTTTCCCCATCTGCGCTGTGAACTTTTCGCAGGAAGAATGGTACGGTATCTATCGGGATTCTAAACCGTATGCGGTTTGCCTGGGCGTGGAGAAGACCGTGTGGAAAGAGGCAGAAGCCACCTTGAAGACTCCCCTGAACGCGATTTCCGAAGGAGAGGTCCGGCTGCCCGGCGGGCATCTCACCATGGAGCAGCTCCGCGCCCTGCTGAATACCATCCCGATGGAAATCTCATTTGTCGATGCCGATAACATCAACCGCTTCTTCAATGAGGGGGAAAAGTTGTTCCAGCGTCCGGGAATGGCCATCGACCGCGAGGTGTTTTCCTGCCATCCGCCCAGGATTGAAGGCATGGTGCGTAGCATCATCGCCGAGTTCCGCTCCGGAACCCGCGACAGCGTTCCCGTATGGATGGAAAAAAACGGTCGTACCATCCTCGTGACCTATACTGCGGTCCGTGACGGGGCAGGGAAATACATCGGCACAGTTGAACTGGTTCAGGACATGGAGTTCGCCAAAGAGCACTTCGGCGTATAAGCCTTTCCGGCTTATTCCATTCGTTTGGATGTTCAAAAAATTCGCGATCTTAAAAGTCAAATAACCCGAAATGATTCGCTGATGATGGAAAAGGAAGAACTGAAACGGAGCAAACTTTTTGCTGATTGCAGTGACGAGGCCCTGGAGCGCCTGCTTGACAGTGCTTGCCGCCGACAGGAATGCCCTGCAGGCAGACGGATATTCAACGCCGGGGACCCTTGCCGCGCACTGATGGTACTCGTCGAGGGAGAGGCAGAGGCAAAGATGACCGGAGAAGAAGGCCGCGAGGTGGTGGTGGAACACTTTAAAGCCCCTGCGCTGTTGGCTCCGGCTATACTCTTTGCCGCAGCCAACCGCGTCCCCGTCGAAGTCAACGCGGTGAGGGACTGCGTTATATGGCACATCAACCGAGAGACCTTTTTTGTGTTCCTTCAACAGGAACCTTCCGTGCTTCGCGCTTACCTGGAAGTGCTTTCCAATCGCGGACAATTCTTAAGTAGCAAGATGCGCAATTTTGCCGTCAACAGCCTGCGCAATCGCGTCCTTGAATACCTAGACACACACGGCAGCATCACTTCCGTAACCAAAGCTGCCCAGGAGCTGAGCGCAACAAGGCCTTCGCTCAGCCGTATCCTTTCGAACTTGCTGGACGAAGGCCTCGTCACCAAAGTTAAAAAAGCTTATAGAAAAACCTAGATTCCAAAGCGCTTCATATCCTCTTCCACCGTACTGATTCCGCCAATGCCGAAGTTTTCCACCAGGACTTTGGCTACGTTGGGCGAAAGGAAGGCAGGCAGGGTCGGACCGAGGTGAATGTTCTTTACGCCCAGGCTGAGGAGGGCCAGCAAGACGATGACGGCCTTCTGCTCATACCAGGCGATGTTATAGACGATAGGAAGCTTATTTACATCATCCAAGCCGAATACTTCCTTGAGTTTCAGGGCGATGAGCGCCAAGGAATAGCTATCGTTGCACTGGCCGGCATCCAGCACGCGCGGAATACCGCCTATGTCGCCCAATGCAAGTTTATTGTATTTGTATTTGGCACAACCCGCCGTAAGGATTACACAATCCTTGGGCAGGGCTTTGGCGAATTCGGTGTAGTATTCGCGGCTCTTCATGCGACCATCGCAGCCACCCATCACCACAAACTTGCGGATAGCGCCGCTCTTTACGGCCTCCACCACCTTGTCGGCAAGGGCAAATACCTGCTCATGCGCGAAACCGCCCACAATCGTGCCGGTCTCAATTTCCTTCGGGGCCTGGCAAGTCTGGGCCAGGGCGATGATTTCGCTGAAGTCCTTCTTGCCATCGGCATCGGCGGGAATGTGCTTCCAACCCGGGAAGCCCGTGCTGTTGGTCGTGAAAACACGCTCTTTATAACTGGCATTGGGCAGCGGTGGCACGATGCAGTTGGTAGTAAACAGGATGGGGCCGTTGAAGGCCTCGAACTCTTCGCGCTGCTTCCACCAGGCGTTGCCATAGTTGCCCTTCAGGTGGCTGTATTGCTTCAGCCTGGGATAATAGTGCGCCGGCAGCATCTCGCCGTGGGTATAGATGTCAATGCCCGCGTCCTTACTCTGCTCGAGCAACTGCTCGATGTCATTGAGATCATGGCCGCTGATCAGGATGCCCGGACGGCTTCCTACGCCGATGTTCACTTCGGTCATTTCGGGATGGCCGTAGGCAGTCGTGTTGGCTTTGTCCAGCAGGGCCATGGCCTTCACGCCCCATTCGCCGGTCTTCAGCACCAGTGCGGTGAGTTCGCCGGCATCGTTGCAGGTCACGAGTTGTCCGAGAATCTGCAGCACGGCTTCGTCAACCTCACTGTCCGCCTGGCCGAGCCGGGCGGCGTGCTCCAGGTAGGCGGCCATGCCCTTCAGTCCGTAGGTGATGAGTTGTTTCAAGGAGCGGATGTCCTCGTTGGCTTCGGCCAGCACGCCCACCTCCTGCGCTTTCCCGTCATATTGTTCGCGGGGGCAGTTCCATTGCAGGACTTCGAGTTCAGGCAGCTGGATTCCCTTCCGATTGGTCACGCGGTCCTTGAATGTTTCGCGCAAGGCAAGGCCCTTGTCGATGCGGTCATAAATGCTCTCCACGTCAAAATTGGCATTGGTGATGGTGCAAAACAATGCATCGTTCACAAAGGCATGGAGACCCTTGCGGAAAGCGCAAGGCTTCTTGACGCAGTCGGGCTGGTGATGGTTGGCGATTACGCCCAGTCCTTTCAGGACATAGATGAGAAGATCCTGAGCATGAGCCACCTGCGGGGTCTTGCCGCATACGCCGGAAATCTTGCAACCGGCACCTCCGGCGGTTTCCTGACACTGGAAGCAGAACATTTTCTCGTTCATGATATATACGTTTTAGCGATTGATTCGGTTCGCAAATATATATCCGATGAACGGAGTAAAGCGTAACAAATGCTACGGGATTTGTGTAAAGCACCACATACTGCGAGTCATCAACCTGCCGCTTGATATCATAAGTGTTAGCGTTAATGTGAACATGTACGGACAACCCAGTCTTTGTGGTGGTAAGCGCAGCCCTGTTTGCCGCATCTTTCAGAGACAACAGCGGCGCGCCGCTCCAACTGCGGGTAATTTGCGAGAAGAGCCTGTGCTCAATAGGGCTGAACTTGGAACAATACGGAGGATAATGAACAAGAAGAAGCCTGATACCCAGTTCGTTGGCAGGATCCATCTGGCGATGTGCATAGAGCCGGGGAACACGGCTGAGACCAGCACGCTCAAACCGATGGAACAGATCCTGAAGGACAAGTTCGGCCTGTCGAAGTTGGTGGTATGCACGGACGGAGGCCTGTCCTCCTATGAGAACCGCAAGAATGACAGCGTGGGCGAACGGTCGTTCATCACGGTTCAGTCACTGAAGAAGTTGAAGAAGCACCTTCAGGAATGGGCGCTGGATCATCGAGAACGGCTTCCGCATCATGAAGACGGACTTTGATGCAAGACCAGTGTACGTAAGAAGGGATGATCGCATCAAGGCTCACTTCCTGACATGCTTCCTGGCCCTGCTGATATACAAGTACTTGGAGAAGAAAGTGAACCGCGGTGGGAAGCAATTTACTACCAGCGAGATCGTGGGCACGCTCCGTTCAATGGACTTTCTCAGTATCCCCAGTGAGGGGTATGTTCCCACCTATACGCGGACTGACCTCACGAACAACCTGCACGGTAGCGCAGGGTTCAGAACGGACTGTCAGATAGTGACCAGGCAGAAGATGAGAAGCATCATCTCACAGACAAAGAAGAGGGAGAAGGATGCATCAACATCCAATGGGCCAAATGCCACGCAGGCCCTCTTCCCCTCTATTCCTCCATCATCCAACCCCGTCATATTACTACAAAGTCAGAAAAAAACACGAGGCCTCAAATCGGCCCTAAAGAGCATTGAAACCTCGAAATACCCCCTGTCCAACAAAATCAAAGTGTCAAAGATAAGAAGGTAAGAATAATTTTTGGGCTTTAAAAATATTTTTGGGCCGATGCAACGTTTCTGGAGCAATTCGCATCTTAATACCGTATGAAAAAGATTTTGACATTTATGGCTGCCGCCATTCTCACCGCCGGCAGTTTTGGTGCAAAAGCCCAGGGAAAGAATGATATTAACCTGTATATGGGCTTCATGAATTCAGCATATACAACCCTTGACAACAGCAGTTCAGGTTACCTGCGCCAAGACCTTTACTCAATCTATGAGCCGTACTATACCATAAGCTCAGGCCCGTCATTTACGCTGGATTATAACCGCCGCATCCTCTCATGGCTGGGAGCAGGCATCCAGGCAAATTACTCCTACATGAACGGCTTCAAGCAGTACAATATCGGCAATGCCCCAAGGCAGGAATTCAACCAGACAATGCTGGCATTCCTCCCGCAGGTGAAGTTCTTCATTCCAAGCCCCAGGCACTTCCGCCTGTATGCCAAGCTTGCTGCCGGCATGAATCTCAACTTAGGGGAAACCATAGTTGGAGAGCCGTTCTCCTTCGCCTGGGACATTGTCCCCATAGGCTTTGAATGGGGCGGCCAGGTTGTCTTTGGAATAGCGGAGGTAAGCCTTGGAAACGTAATTACAGGGGTAAGGATAGGCCTTGGATTCAGATTCTAGATGGAAAGAAGCATGAAAAAGATTTCATTGATCACAGCAGCCATTCTTTGCCTTGCAGGCTGCACAAAGGAATACCGCCCCAACGGAAACAGTATTGTGGGCGGATACGAGTACTATGCATACAGTCCTGCCAGGGAGTATATGATGGCCATCGCAGACAACATGGTCACGGATGTCCTGGAAGAGCTTGAGACTGCATTCAAGGTGGAGGAACTTGGCAATCCCACAAGCCTCCGCTTTGACAAAAGCGCCGGATCAATCCTGGAACAAGGCATCATCTGGAAGGTAATCGCGCAGGAAAGGGCCCTTCGGGGAATGACCATCAAGAATATCGGCTCAGACACCTGGGAAATGGCCTTTGAGGGGCCTTATTCCCTTCTTGGAGACATTTACCCCGTAAACTTCATCATGAAGGCAAAGCGCGGTTCCCTCATTTCCGGGAACCACTACAACTGGGGTGTGACCCTGAGCGGAAACCGCACAGAAAGAGAGGGCTATTCCTGCACTTATGCAACCTCCAACACTGTCCTATATACCTGTACGCAGGACTACACCGTGGGCTGGAACAACCTTGAAGGCACTTATACCCTTACGGTTATCCTTAACCAGCAGCCCATAGACCTTTGGGCCATGGTGTTCAAAGGCAGCCTTTTCGCAACTGAATTTACACGCGGAATATAAATTTTTGAAAAAATTTGTTGGGAATTAAAAAAAAGAACGTATCTTTGCAGTCCCAATACTTGCGGATGTGGTGAAATGGTAGACACGCCACTTTGAGGGGGTGGTGGGCATTAGCCCGTGTAAGTTCGACTCTTATCATCCGCACGGAAAAGACCAGCTGAAAGGCTGGTTTTTTCGTATTATAACCCTATCTTTGCACAATGAAAAAGTTATTGATAATCTCTGCGTTACTTATGCTTGTACCGCTAGGGGCAGGAGCGCAATGGAGGGCCGGTCTAGGAGGCGGATTCAGTTACAACGGCTATACCATGGACCGGCAGTATATGACGGACTACACGCTTTCTGCCGGAATTGGTGCACATGGAGGGCTTATCGGCCAGTACTCCTTTATGGACTGGCTTGCCGTAAGGGCGGAGCTGGACTTCACCCAGAGGGACTGGGGGATGTACCGCACAAATGTCCGTTCCATTGAGTACAACTATATCAACAGTTACATCCTTATGCCGGTCATGGCCTCCCTAAGTTGGGGCGGGCCCAAACTACGCGGCTTTGTGAACCTTGGAGAGTACCAGGGGTACTGGCTGGCATCTTACCGGTATGGCAAGGAGAGAAACTACTTCTCATCGCGTGAATACGAATTTTGGGAAAGGGTAAAATTCAATCCCGAGAAGGACCAGAGGCTGGATTACGGCTTCATCGCGGGACTTGGGATAGAGTTCCACTTTGCCCGCCACTGGGCCATTCAGTGGGAAGCCCGCTACTGGCACAGCATGGAAAGCCAGGTGAAGCAGTATATGAGGGTTAAGGATTACCGCTACAACAACACTTTCACCGCCCAGGTGAGCATGTTCTACTGTTTTTAATCCAAGGTGTCTATGAAAAAGATATATACAGGTATATGCCTCCTGCTTGTTGCGGCGGTTTCCTGCCATAAGGAAAGCAACAAAGTTGACAACTACTCCTATGAGGACAGCACTGTGTTCAGACGTGCAGAGAAGAATTTCGGGGAGATGTTCAAGATAGTGTGGAAGGGCCTCAACTCCAATTATTCCCTCTGGGATTACGAGAAGGAGAACGGGCTTGACTGGGACGAGGTCTATGACAAATATTATCCCAGGTTCCGTGATCTTGACAGCCTTGATACCGTGGCCGATGAAGATCTCAAGAAACTGATGGAGGAGGCTTTTGGCGGCCTTCACGACGGTCATCTTGCCATTCAGATGAAAAACTACAACACTGGGAATAACATTATGGTATTGCCTAATACCCTGCGGACTAAGGCTGAGCGTGGGGAAGAGTATGAAATTGTCACCGGTTTCAAGCCCAACCTCAGTTACTACGCCGGCATTCCAGGAGAACTCCTTGAGTACAAGCCCGTGACGAGTGTTACGGACTTGGAGACTCCCTATAAGTGGGTAGAGTCACAAATTCTTGCCCTTTCGATGAAGACGGTCCTTACGGAAGAGGAACTGAGGCTCCAGAATACTTACATTGAACTCTTGAAGGACTTCCAGGATGTAATTCACAAGGCCGATGCCGAGTCCATCAACAGAATAGTCTTCAAATACGCCCATTTGGGCATTCCCGGGTTGGATTATGTTGATCAGGCTCTGCTTGATAATGGTATTTACGTCAATTATGCCCTTTTCAAAGGCAACATTGCGTATTTTTCTTTCAGCAGTTTCAAACTGTCGGCCTTCCTTGACGATGATTATTTCAAGGAGATGTGGCCCAATGCGTCCCAGAGCTCGCTCAGTCACATAGCCAAGGTCCAGGAAGCCTGGAACAGTTGGTTCTTCGCCATCCAGAGGCTGCATAATGAGGGCACCCTTGGAGGCGTAATCATCGATGTCCGCACCAACGGCGGAGGCTTGATCAACGACTACCAGTATGTGATGGGCGCCCTGCTCCCTTCCGGAGGTTTCAGCCCTATGAATTCCCGTTTCAAGCGCGGTACCGGAAGGTATGACTATTCCCCCGTTATGCCACAGTACTTCCAGACATACCCATATGAGCACGTCACGGTAACGGAACCCATAGTGGTGCTTGCAAACTGCAGGTCCGTCAGTATGGCGGAAGCTACCTCCATCAGTACAAAATCCATTGACAACGCAGTCCTTATAGGGACTAGGACGTTTGGAGGGTTGTGCAGCCTTACTGCCAACACTGAATACAATTACAATTACTCAGGACATATAGGCATTCAGGGACAGACTCCGGTTTACTGTTACACCCCCACCATTGCATCCATCACAAAAGACGGCAAGTTCCTTGACGGCATTGGAATCACCCCGGATATTGAAGTGAAGTTTGACAATGATGCCTGGGCGGAAGGTACCGGCCCAGACACCCAGCTTGACCGCGCGCTGGAGTACATCAGAACAGGAAAATGATTATGAAAAAGACTATATTCCTCATAACTGTCCTCCTCCTCTCAAGCCTTACCGGCTGCAATGACAAAATAAAGGAGACCGCCAACAGAATAGCAGCGGAAAGGGCTACGGACCGCATAAAGCACACCCTCTCCCTTATTCCGGGTATCACGAATGTGACAAAAAGCATATCGGCCGATTCCGATACCGCCTATTTTTTCAACTATGCACAGGCCGTGGATCACTCCAACCCTGCCGCCGGCACCTTCAATCAAAGGGTAGGTCTCATATTCAAAGGCAAGGACAAGCCCGTGGTACTTCATACGCAGGGATACAATATAGCCGACGACATTGCCGACCTGTCCAATGAGAGCGTAGCCACCTTACTGGAAGCCAATGTAGTGGAGATAGAGCACCGCTACTTTGGGAATTCGCGCCCTGAGGGCAAGGACAACCTTGCCTACACTTATCTCTACACGGAGCAGGCAGCGGAGGACATCCACGCCATAGTCAGCGTTCTCAAGGAAGCCCTTTTCAAGGATAACAAATGGGTGGCCACAGGCGGCAGCAAGGGGGGCATCACCGCCACCCTGCAGGCATATTACAGCGAGAAAAAGGGCTGGAAGGACATAGACCTGTACGTTCCTTTCTGCGCCCCATTCCTGACTTCCATTCAGGATTCTTCCGTGGGTGATTACCTCTGGGCTATATGCTCCGACGTCCTCAAGCGCTACCCTGCCGCAATTACCGGGAACAAGCAAGTCCGGGACCTCTGCCTGAGGATGTTCCATACCTTAAATGCGGAAGAATACGGTTTCATCCTTGATGAATACGGCCCGGATGAGAAAGCCGCCGCCTGCGGGGCTGTGTGGATTTTCTTCGAAAACCTGACTGAGAAGTTCTCATATGTGCCCTACGCCCTCTGGGCAAATCTTGTTCCGGACCCCGACACCGCTCCGGCTGAAGATGTGGCCAAGTTTGTATTCATGGGGGAATCAGAGCTTTACTTGATTGTAAGTGAGGCCGCCTCGGAAACCAAGAGCGGTTACCAGGATGCACGGCTCAGGGAGCTGGCCAGACAGAAGGAATCTATTATAGCCTACTATGTTCAAGGCTGCAGGGAACTGGGGTTGTACTGCTACAATTTCTCCGGAGTTGACCCCACATATGTCACGCCAGCGGACGCCGCTGCCGCAGGGTATTTTCTGGACAATGCCGGCCGTTTTTCAATGTATAGCAGCCAGTGGGATGGAGGTGCGCTAATGAAGGATGTCAGGGACTGGGTTTCCACGGAGACATCCGCCGACATAATCTTTGTCTACGGCGGCTTTGACCCCTGGACGGGCGGTGGAGTAAGCCCCTCGGTGGCTTCAAACCCTCACATCAAGTACATCCTGAATGAGACCGGAGGGCATTCAACGGCATTCCTCAACCCGGAATATTTCACAGAAGATGCCACCAAGGCAATTGTGGATGCCATTAATGAAAAGCTAAATTAGAAGATCCTCCGGATTTAGTTTAGGTACAAAATGGGCGCCTCCCTTGCGGTAATAGTCAAGGGGGGCACCTTTTTTTGCTTCCGTGATGAAAATGCTTTCCAGAGGCTTTCCAAGGCCGATAACAGCTATGGGTTTGAGCGGAAGCCCAAGTGCCTTCTGGAGGTTATCTGATTGGAAGTTCAAGATGAATATGCCGCCAAGACCGGCCTCAACCGCCTTAAGGAGTATGCTCTGGGCGGCAATGCCAAGGTCTATGTCCACCACCTTCCCTTCCGGTGCCGTTGAGCAGACTACAATATATGCCGAAGGTTCCTCCCCCGGATGCGGCAGGTGCTCCTTGGGAAGAGCTGCCCCAAGTTTCACAAGAGGATGGACCTTTTCGGCCTCTGCCCCGCACACAAGGCGGTAGCGGAGCGGCTGGGCGTTCATGCCGGAGCCAACCCACCTTGTCACCTCCAGGAGTTTGAGAAGGTCTTCACGGGTTATGAGCCTGGAGGAGTCATACCCACGGTAACTGCGGTTCTTTTTTAGGAGAGAGTCCAGCGACGGATGTGGTTTCACTATCCTGGGCCTTGCCTCCCGTATCTCCTGTTCCCTTTTCTCAATGTAATTGTCTGCCATAGGATGCAAAGATACAAAAATTCCCCGTCACGGACTCCCCCTGCGGGTGATGTGACTATTTTTGGCACACCACCAGCAAAAATCGGCCTTTTTTGGAGAAGGTCTCCCTCGCGAAGGACCAGATGCCGAGGGTCTACTTCTACGAGAGCGGGGGGCAGAGGGCGTTCATCCTCACGATTGACTCCAAGGACATCAACAGGGCAAAAACTGCCCTCTGAGTGAGGACCGTTTTATTGCTGATCATAATCTATTTGTACTAAATAGTCCGTTTTCTTTTTAGGATAGAAGACTATTGTTAAGGTTCCAGGCTAAAAGTCAACATGTAGCCTTCCCTATAAGTGTGAACTTTCCCTTCAATACGCTGTGGTATCGGACGCAGGCG
>CACXNH010000036.1 GCA_902768955.1 uncultured Bacteroidia bacterium
CCTCCGAAGGCAAAAAATGGAACGGGCTCAGCCCCTTTGGCCGTGAGGTTATTGCGGAAATGAACCAGTTGGGGATGATGATAGACCTTTCCCACGCATCGGACAAAACCTTCTGGGACTGCATTGAAGCGTCAAAGGCACCAATCATTGCATCCCATTCCTGCTGCCGCAGCCTTTGCGGCCACAGGCGCAACCTCACTGACGATATGCTGAAGGCTCTGGGGGAGAAGGACGGATATGTGGGGATAAACTTCTATCCGGCTTTCCTGAGTGACCGCTTTGGTGCAGATCCTAAAGAAGCGGCACTTCTGGATGAAGCAGAGAAGACGGACCAGTACTGGAGGCTTTGCCCCTCAGATCCTGAACGTACCGAAGCCTGGCACAAAATCCAGGACCGCCTTAAGAATGAAATCTGGCGTCCAGGCGTGAAGGAAGTGGTGGACCATATTGATTATGCAGTGAAGTTTGCAGGTATAGACCACGTTGGACTTGGCTCCGATTATGACGGAATTTGCGTTGGCCCGGAAGGCCTTGAAGATGTCTCCAAGATAGGTGCCGTGGCAGAGGAAATGCGCCGCCGCGGATACTCAGAGGAAGACGTTGACAAGGTTTCCGGCAAGAATCTTATGGATGTATTTCAAAGAGTTGCAAGTTGCTCTGAATTAGAGTGTTAGATGTAAAAGTAACAAAGATGTTAGATTCGCTAACGTCTTTGTTACTTTTGTTAATTATCAGCACTATATCCGATTTTCTATGTAAAGTCTCAGGAAGTTGAGTGCAGAGGCCGCGAAGCGTTCAATATTACGCGCGCGGTCATTTTTGTAACAGTACTTTACGGTGCGCGTGCCGCGTGGTCCGCTTACTCCAATCCATACTGTTCCGCCTGGATTCTGCCCGTCTCCATCTTTGTCGGCAAGCCCAGTTGTGGCAACGGAGTATGTGCTCCCGGTAAGGCGCCGGACACCTTCCGCCATAGCAGCTGCAACCTCGGAACTTACTACTCCGTTATCGCGGATAACTACAGCCGGCACCCCTAGCACCTTCTCCTTTACGGTGACTGCATAGGAGGTGACGGACCCAAGGAAGTAGGCCGATGACCCTGACACGGAAGTGAAGAGGTGGGCGATTTCGCCGCCGGTACAGGACTCTGCGGCGGATACAGTTTCTCCGCGCTCTTTAAGAAGCTTTCCTACGGCGGCTTCAAGCGTGGAGTCTTCCGATGCATATACAAGTTCCCCCAGCATTTCCTTAAGTGCTTCCAGCTGCGCTTCAAGGCTCTTTTCATCCCCTCCATAAGACGACAGTCGCAGCCTTATGCCGGTAAGGGTATTTGGAAGGTATGCAAGATGCATATTGGCTGGAAGGGCATCTTCCCAGGGCGCAATCTTTTCTGAAAGGGCCGATTCTGCCATACCGTACACCATAATATTACGGTGGATTATGCTCCCGGGCTTGAAATGGGCCAGAATGTCCTCTAAAACGGCCGGTATGGCGCCGACGGCTTCATGGGGTACTCCCGGAAGGGCGTATAGCGTAGACTTCCCCAGAAGGCTTCTGAACACCATTATCGGGGCGGTGCCCAGCCGGTTTACTATAACCTCCGCTTTTTCCGGTACCTGGGCCTGTGCAAGATTTATTGGAAGCACGTCCAGGCCCCTTCCACGAAGGATCTTATGAACCATCTCAAGCTGGCCGGGATCTTCCCTGTAACCTTTACTTCCGGAAAAACGGGCCAGAACAGCCTTTGTTATGTCGTCCTTGGTGGGCCCAAGGCCTCCGGTAGTAATAACAATACTGCTTCTTTCCAGCTCACGATGCAGGGCATCCTCAATGGCCTCTTTGGAATCTCCCACGGAAATCATACTCCTTACATGGATTCCTGCTTCTTCCAGGGCCCTCGCTATATTACCTGAGTTGGTATCAGTGACCTGGCCGATAAGTATCTCATCGCCAATAGTGCATATACTTGCGCAAAGCATATTATTTATTCAGTGATTTAAGTATTCTGACGCGCTGGATATGCCCCATGGACGTTTCTACGGGGATTCCACGGTTGCAAAAATCCAGGGCTTCCTGTGGGGAGTCAGTGTTGAAGATAAGGGGCAGCCTCCCTTGGGTGTAACTTTGAGCGAATTCAAAGCGCTTTACACCGTGAATAACAACTCCGTCTATACCTGAAAGGCGGCAGTAATCCAGCAGAGGGCCTATTTCATCCCTGGTGAGGCCGTCCGTAATGCGCACAAGGACGCGCGTATAGCGCTCATAACAAAGCCTCAGGCTCACCAGTTCGTCAAGAAGGACAGTGATATCCGGGACTTCCTGGGTGCCCTCTTCCCACCCTGTATCCACAATGAGAAAATCAACAAAGTCATACAGAAGGGCGAAAGAGCACTGGATGTCACGTTTGAGGTTAATGGCAAGGACTGTTTCCTTTCTAAGTGACTGCAGTCCTGAGATCCATTCCAGGATTCCGTCTTTAGGCGGAGAGAGGGTGAGAAAACCAGGCGCTGGATGAAGTATTCTGTATGATTTTGAGCTGTTTACAGGTTCAAAGGCGCCAAGGGGGCTACTCAGAGAAACGCCTGAGAATTCAATTTTGGGGACTTTGTCCAGTTTTTTCTTGAAAAACAGCATCCTTGTGATACATTATATACGGATGCAAAAATAATAAATTATTCTTCAGGATGGAACTCCTCAAAGGTGTTGTCAGAGTAAAAAACCAGGATTCTATTCACTTTACGGCCGGTATCTGCCGTTTTTTGAGGAAAAAGATCCAGCATAATACTGCCCTCAGAGTCCTCTGAGCTTGCATCTTTGTACATTTTGCCCCTTCCTGTAAGCAGCCATTCCAGATTAAGGGCGGGGTAGTGAAGCATCAGGCTCTCAAGGAAATCATATCCCGGTTTGTTACGGCCGGACAGGATATGAGAAACGCTGCCGCGCGCAACGGAGAGAGTGTCCGCGAACTGGGTTTGGGTGAGATTTTCTGCCTGTAAAAACTGTAAAAGACGCCGATTCATATTCCTGAATATTGTTGTTACAAATATACACACAATATGTGAATCATCCAAATCCTATTTCCGGGGAACTGTCAAGGCAGGGCAGAAGATATTGCGCATAATTACACATAAAAATATATTTAGATAAAACCATATAAACAACTGATTATGATAGATATAGTTAATAATTTATACCTCTGTAAATGACATTTTTGGTGAGACTTTGTTTTTGGAGGCCGATTTTATTGAAGTATAATTGTATATAAAATGATATAAAATACTGATTTCCTACTATATATGTATGATATTAGTTAAAGCGTGGAACACTTTTGCAAAAAAGTATCAGTGCTCTTTTCGGAAAGTTAAACAAGTGACATTGTTTTCACATAATTGTTCAAGTTGTAAAACCATCCATCTTCAACTTTGTAAATTTTCTCCAATCGTGAAAGTGTTTTTTCGTGAGATTTCACAATTTGTGATTAATAGTGTAACTTTGCCCGGAAAAACGAATTCTGATGATACCTGAAATTCATATTGAAGATTACAATTACGGCCTGGATGACTCCAGGATAGCCAAATATCCGCTTGCGGAGCGTGACGCTTCCAAGCTCCTTCATTACAAAAACGGGATGGTCTCGCATACCGTCTTCCGCAATTTACCTACACTTCTCCCGGAAGGCGCAATGATGGTTTTCAATGAGACTAAAGTTGTACCGGCCCGCCTTCATTTCAGGCGTGAGAGCGGGGCTCATATAGAGATATTCTGCCTTGAACCCATTTCTCCCGTTGAATACAATCTGGCCTTTGCCGCCACTGCCGAAACCACCTGGAAATGCGTTATAGGAAAAGCAAAAAAGTGGAAGGAGGATATTCTGAGACTGTATAATCCCAATGATGATGCCATTATCGGCGCCATGAATCTCAGGGCAGAACTCATTGGCCGTGACGGCCAGACGGGAGAGGTCAGGTTCACATGGGAAGGGGGGAGTCCTTTTTCAAGGGTCCTTGAACTTGCCGGAACCGTTCCTATCCCGCCGTATCTTAACAGGGAATCCGAAGCCATTGACGTTCAGAGGTACCAGACCCTGTACGCCCGTATAAGGGGCTCCGTGGCAGCCCCTACGGCCGGACTTCACTTTACGGACAGGGTTCTGGAGGGAATCAGGGCAAAGGGAATAGATATGGAGAAAGTCTGCCTTCACGTAGGTGCGGGTACGTTCCTTCCTGTCAAGAGTTCCCTTGTGTCCGAGCATCCCATGCACCGTGAACCCTTTGTGGTCACAAGGGATCTTCTCACAAAGTTAAGGGACAGGAATACGCCTCTCATAGCCGTTGGGACCACTTCCGTAAGGACTCTCGAGTCCCTGTACTATGTTGGAGTAAGTTGCATAGAGGAAGGAGAGCCCCGTGACGTAGCCCAGTGGGCTCCGTATGAAAGGGAATACTCTTATTCAACGCAGGAAGCCCTTCAGGCCATCATAGACTGGCTGGACAGGAACGGCATGACTCAGATCAGCGCCGGTACCCGCATCATCATTGTCCCCGGCTTCAAATTCCGCATCGTAGACCTTCTTGTGACAAATTTCCACCAGCCGGAGAGTACACTCATCCTCCTTGTATCGGCCTTTGTAAACGGCAATTGGAGAGCTATTTACAATTATGCGCTGGAAAATGATTTCCGATTCCTCAGTTACGGAGACTCTTCTTTGCTTGAAAGGGGTAGGTAAATCCAAAAATTTGGCTTATTTTTGTAGGAAGAACTGATTGAGTATGGACCTTACTGAATTCATGGACATAGCTCCTTTCAACGACGAGGAAGCATCGGCAGCGCTTACGCGCCTGTCCAATCATCCAAATACAAAGTGGATTTCCAAGAGGATATTCCCAGATCAGCCGGATACCCTCCTTGGAGAGATTCTCCGTAACATTCACACCGTGGACGAATTCCAGTCCATAGTGATGACAAAGGCCATTCAGTGGGTAATTGACCATTCTGTTACGGAATTCACTTATGACGGCCTGGAGAACCTTACTTCCATCGAGGGCAAGTACCTTGCAATGTCCAACCACAGGGACATCATCCTGGATCCGGCTTTCATCCAGCTCATTCTCCTGAAGAATGGCCTGCCGGACACCCAGATATGCGTCGGGGACAACCTCCTCAAGCAGAAGAGCGTGGAACTGCTCATCCGCTCCAACCGCATGATCAAGGTTATCAGGGGAATATCGGCCCGCGAACTTTATCTTTCCTCGCAACTCCTTTCCCGCTATATCCGCGAGGTCATAACCTCCGGCACCAGTTCTGTCTGGATTGCACAGCGTCAGGGGCGTACAAAGGATGGCCTGGACACCACGGAACAGGGTCTTCTGAAGATGTTCGACATGTCCGGCACCAGTGATTTCACCCGGAATTTCAAGGAACTGAATATAATCCCCATCAGTATCTCCTATGAGTATGAGCCTTGCGATATCCTTAAAGCCAGGGAACTCCTCATTTCCCGCTCCCGGAAGTACGTGAAAACTGAGACGGAGGACCTTGAGAGCATCATCCAGGGCATAATGCAGAAAAAAGGCAACGTCCATATCCGCTTTGGAAAGCCCCTTACCGACGATGAGATTGAGGAGGCCTCACTCTGCGACAAGAACGACCGCTACCAGAGCATCCGCCACGCAATGGATGAAAGGATTATAGACGGCTACAGGTTATGGAAAACCAACTATATGGCCTATGATATAGTAAACGGCGGTTCAAAGTATGCCGGGGAGTACACCCCTGAGGATATGAAGGCATTCATCGGGTATATTGAGGCCCTTCTGGGCAAGGTGGAACCCGCTCTTGACAAAGATGAACTGAAGGATATCCTTCTGCACATCTACAGCAATCCCGTCCTTTCAAAGGAGAATCTTACAGATTTACAATAAGCCAGGCCATATAGCCGGCCCACAGAAGAAGGAACAGTACACCGTCCAGGCGGTCAATGCTGTTTCTTTTTCCTATATAGCAGCTTGTGAGAAGCGCCAGAGCGCTGGCAAGGAGTATACCAAGGTCTATGAAGGAGATGTCGGCAAAACTAAGGGGATTTATGAGGGCCGATCCTCCAAGGATGAGGAGCACGTTGAAGATATTGGAGCCTATTATGTTGCCAAGTGCAAGCTGGCCTTTCTTCTTTACTGCCGCAGCCACGCAGGTGGCAAGTTCCGGCATTGATGTGCCGCCGGCAAGGATTGTGATGGCGATGAACTTGTCACTGACGCCAAGCGAATGGGCAATTGATACTGCTGAGTTCACGAATAGACGGCCGCCGAAGATAAGGGCCGATATTCCTCCGATGATAAATAGCAGAGCCAGCCAGATGCTCAGCTGCTTAGTTTCCGAATGGGAATTCTCTTCCGGGGAGGAGGTTTTGAAACTTAGCCACATGTAGCCGGCGAAAAGGACCAAGAGGATGCCTCCGTCAAAGCGGGAAAGACCGTCTGTGCCTACTCCGAATATGGTGTGCTCAAGTCCAAGGAGTATGAGCACTCCCACTGTCAGTATGTTCATGGGGATGTCCCTGCGCTTGTTTTCCCTTGTTATGGCCATGGGAAGGATAAGGGCGGTAATACCAAGGATGAGGAGGGTGTTGAAGATATTGGACCCCACAACGTTTCCAAGAGCAATATCGGCATTCCCCTGTGCGGCGCCTATAAAGCTTACAACCATCTCAGGGGCCGATGTCCCCATGCCAACTATGGTGAGGCCTATTACAAATTCACTGAGGCCGAACCTCCTTGCAACGGACGAAGCACCTTCCACAAGGTAATCTGCACCGAATACCACCAGTGCCAGGCCTGCGAGGAACAATATGATCTGAAGCAGCATTATATCTTTTTAAATTGAGCACAAAATTAGCAATTATCTTCTATTTTTACTATTTTTGTTAACTAAATATGACTCTGAAAAGGCTCATATCCGTGTCTGTGCTTGCTCTGGCGCTAATCTCCTCCTGCATCCCCAAGACGCCGGACAGGCCAACTCCGCCCGCTCCCACTCCTCCTGTTCCTGATGATCCGGACCCCATAACCATGGTAACCACACCCGGAGCATACGGCGTAGAAGGGGGAGATGTGGTCTTTGACCTTTCCGTGAACCAGCTCAGCGTTGTGGAGTATCAGGGCGGCTGTTCTTACCGCATACTCAATCCTGAAACAGTTTCGGTGACCAGCGTGTCAGGTCTGCCAAGGGTTCTCTCCGAGGGTGAGACGGTATCTTTCCTTTACAGGGTGCTGGAGCAGGGGCACGCTACCGTGAGCACAAGATACCAGATGACAGTGCTGCAACTCAAGGACGGAAAGGCCTGGCTCAAGCAAAATGACAGTACCTTTGTGGTGATTGCCCTCCAATGATGCTGCCGGCCCTCATACTGTCTGCGGTCCTTGGCACTTGGACGGCCCTTGATACCCTGAAGGTACCATGTGTCCTTGTGGAATTCTCCGACGTAAGGTTTGAAGGACAAACTCCCGGGGACTATTTTAATGCCATCCTCAATGAAGAAGGATACTCTGAAGGCATTGCAACCGGTTCGGTGAGGGATTATTTCAAGGACAACTCCCTTGGAGCCTTCATTCCGGTCTTTGACGTCTATGGGCCTGTTACTCTGTCAAGATACCGCGCTTATTACGGCAGGGATGTGATTGTAGACGGCGTTAGGGCCGATGCCGCCGCAGACGAAGCCCTCTCCGAAGCCTGCCAGGCTTTGCAGGAAGATGTGGATTTCTCACAGTACGACACTGACGAAGACGGTGTGCTGGATATGATCCTGTTCATATATGCCGGCCATGACCAGTCCCAGGGAGGCCCTCAGGACGCAATCTGGGCCCATCACTGGAGTATGAGTAAATCGGCCAACCCTGCACTTAGGAATATTGAGATTGACTGCGTGAAGCTGGACAGCTATTTCTGCGCCCCGGAACTCAGGGGCCGGGACGGGAAGAACCTCTCCGGAATAGGCCTCATTGCGCATGAATTCGGCCACGCCCTTGGCCTTCCGGATTTCTATGACCAGGTGGGAGCCGGCTCCGCCAAGGCCCCGGACCTTGGAGAATTTGCCCTTATGTGCTACGGCTCGGGTAACAACTTCGGATTCACTCCGCCATATCTCAACGCGGAAGAACGCATTATGCTGGGTTGGATGGACAGGGAAAGCCTCCAGGAACTTCAGCCCGGAAGGCAGGTGTTGTCGGCCATAGAGAACAATACTGCCTATGTCATCCCAACTCAGACTGAAGGAGAATACTTCATTCTGGAATACAGGGATTCCAAGGGCTGGGATGCTCCGTTGCCGGAGGGCCTTGTGCTGTATCACGTTGACAGATCTGAGGCATACGCTCCAAGATGGGAAAACTGGATTACTCCCGGCTTGGGCATCAACGACGATTCTTCCCATCCCTGTTTTTACATAGTGCCGTCGTATAGCGGTGTAAGGGAGGCCGGAAACATGGTTTTCCCCGGCATCTCCCTGACATCGGCCTTTGAACCCAGGGACTGGGCAGGAAACTTGGTATCCTGTCAGCTCACCAATATAGAGCTTACCCAGGATGGCGTGAGCCTGTATGCCCAGTTTGACTCCGGCCCTAATATAAACGGTTATGTAAGAAACGTTTACGGTGAGCCTGTAGAGGGCGCTTCAGTATCCGTGGGTGAGGAGGTGACTCTCTCGGACCATGAAGGCCATTTCTTTATTCCCGTAGAGAACGGAAAGAGGGGATCCATGGTCCTTAATGCATCGGCCCCGGGATACAGGCATTTCAGTACCAGGGTATCACTTGGCAGTTCAAGGGTGATTTCCGTCCCGGTGACACTGAGGCGTGAGTCGGAGGGAGACGACAAAATCCTTTCCAAGTACGACTCCCGTCAGAGGCGTGGTTATTACAACAAACCGGGCCTGGGAGCGGTGAAGTATACGGTCAAGGACCTCTCACCTTACGCAGGAAGCCTCCTGATGCAGATAGATTTCTATCCTTATATCCTGAATTCTTTCCAGGGAGAGATTTATGTAACGGTGGATATAGGCCGTGAAAGAGTGCTTACAAAACTTGTGGAAACTCCTGTATACGGCATTTATTTCAAGAATTCAGTAGATGTGAGCGATGCCGGAATAGTGATTCCGGAGGGGGAGGACGTTTATATAGGCTATGGCAGCGCCGAAAGCGGGAACGGCAGTTTCTTCCTTGGGACGGTATACCCAGGTGAAAAGAATAACAGTTACTGGTCCCAGTTCAGCCCGGAAAAATCTTCCTGGAGTCCCATGTACGTAGAAAGGGCCGATATCACAATGAACCTTATGATTGAGGCAAAGATTCAGGAGCAGACAGGCGCTCAGGACCTTTCCTTATTGGGTTATTCCTATATAAATCCCGGAAAGGGAAACTGGCAGCAGGGGGACTATTTCCAGCTGGAGCTGATCACCCTGGAAAACAGCCCCAAGTCAAATGTGACATGGCTCTTTGACGGCCGGAAGGTTTTCGGTGCCATAATCCTGGAGGGCGGATACCATGTGCTGGAAGCCGTCATTGAATACAGCTCCGGAGTAAAGGAAACTATCCGAAAAGAATTCAATGTACAATGAGTAAGCGAAAACGTCATATTCTTGCCCTGGTCCTTGGCTGCGTGATGCTTGCCGGGTGTCAGATTGTGGTGTCAAATCTCCCTCAGGAGCAGGACCCGGGGCCGCAGAATCAGGATTCTGCGGCAGACCCTGTCCTCAAGGTCAAGACCTTAGGTATGTATGACGTTGATGGTGAGGATTATGTATACAGGAGAGGGGAGTGGCAAATGTCCAGGAACTATTCCAAGGATGGGAAGACCGTCTCTTTCAATCTGATAGATCCTTCTTCCAGTATGGTGTATTCCGTGTCCGGCATCAAGACTTCAGCCTCAGAGGCCGGCTACAGTATCTATGTGACTTTCTCTGCAAGAACTCCGGAAAAAGAAATAAAAACCTTCTCTGCCAGTGCAAAGGTATTGGGTGTAAGCGGTGACACTCTTTGGCTCAAAACCAGTCAGGGACCGTATTTCGTGGTTAAAAAATGACGGTCATGAAAAGAGTTTTGCTTTCGCTGGTCGCTTTTGCGCTTTTTGCACATGCGGTTTATGCTATCCCGGCAAAGCCCGGTTTCCGCACTTATACCCAGCCGGACGGAAAGGCTTTGGTGCTGGAGCAGAAAGGGGATGAATACGGCAGTTGGTTCCGTGATAAATCCGGAAATTTGTTCACGCTGGATGGTGACGGTTTTTTTCATCCTGTGTCCAAGGCCAGTGTACGAAGAATGATAAATGATGCGTCTTTGAGACGCAGCCGTGCAAACAGGCTCCGGAGACAATCCTCCTCCGTCACGGACAAGGCTGACGGAGTCAGGCGCATTCCCGTGGTGCTTATAGAGTTCTCGGATGTAAGGTTCAGGATTAACAATCCTGTTCAGAGTTTTGACGCCCTTCTCAATCAGTCAGGATACAACGGATATGGTGGCGCCGGAGCCACCGGCTCTGTGAGGGATTACTATCTGGATAATTCCCACGGGGCGTTTGAGCCTGTATTTGACGTATTCGGCCCGGTCCTTCTGAATAATCCCATCAAGTATTACGGTGAGCCTGTGAAGGACTCAGACGGCAGTGTGAAAAAGGAGGACAAACAGCCGGAGCTGGCCCTTTATGATGCCTGCCTGAAAATTGACGATATAGTTGACTTCTCCAGGTACGACTACAACTCGGACGGCCTTGTGGATATGATTCTATTCTATTACGCGGGCGGTTCACAGGCAGAAGGCTGGCCCTCGGACAATATCTGGCCTCATTCATGGAGTATCCAGAGCTCTTCTGTCAGTTCTGAGGTCAGGACTCACAAGTTTGACGGAAAGAAACTCTCAGATTATTTCTGTACGGCCGAACTGAAGGGAAATACCTCCGATTATACAATGTGCTCCATCGGCCCTACATGCCACGAGTTAGGCCATTCACTGGGGCTTCCTGATTTCTATGACACAGACTATCAGGAGAACGGAGAGAACGGGGGACTGTACATTTTCTCCGCCATGAGCTCAGGTTCTTACAATGACGACTCCCGCACTCCGCCATACTTCAACTCCGAGGAAAGGATAATGCTTGGCTGGATGGATGAGAGTGACGTGAAATACGTTGAGGCAGGGGATAATACACTGCCTTTCATTGACCAAAACATTGCGCTCCGCACTGATGCATCGGCCCAGGGGGAGTATTTCCTATATGAGAAAAGGGGAGGGGAAGGCAATAAATGGGATAAGCCCCTTCCGGAGGGTATGGTTGTGTATCACGTAGACAAATCCCAGTCTCATTATGTTGTCGGAGGTGTTACGGCAGAGCTCATATGGGCAACAAACAGCATCAACAATTATGGTACACATCCCTGTTTTACCGTGGTTCCGGCTCCGGATCAGGATGCGACCAATTATGCTCCTACGCAAAACGATTACTCAGACTTTGTGTTCCCGGGGTATTACCGGTTAGATACATTCTGCGCGGTTGACTGGGACGGTAATGATTCTGGATTTATGCTTTCTGACATACGCCTGAGTGGCAATGAAGTCCTTTTCTCTGCCAAATCCGTCACAGATTCAAAGTACCTGGAAGGAGTAGTGACTGATACCTCCGGGAAGCCACTAGAGGGCGTCACCGTTTCATTGTATCCTTACGAAGATTCTGCGCCAAGGCAAGGCATTGTTCTGAGGAAACTCCTCACTTCAGGCGGTCAGCAGGCGCAGACAGATTCCAATGGCCGGTTTTCCTTTGAGACAGGCATGGATTCCCCTGAAAAATATACGTTAAGTGCAGCCCTGGAGGGATAT
>CACXNH010000037.1 GCA_902768955.1 uncultured Bacteroidia bacterium
AATCCATTTTTCAGATGCATATGGAAACTCAGGAGGGTGATCGTAAAAATGCGATTCTTAGAGGCTTCGAAAAACGGATCCTTTTTCAGCGGCCTCTTTCACCCCTTGGACCTGGTCCAAGTACTATGCTCTACAGGTATCCCAAGGGCACACCCTGTGGACCAGGTCCACGGCATAAAAATACACCTCGGCCACATTTACCTTACACCTCGGCCAAAAACCCTGTGGACCAGGTCCACGGGATGTTAGGTCCACGGGATGTTAGGTCCACGGGATGTTTCCGTTACACATCTGCAAGTGTTTACGAAACTTAAGCGACACGATGTGGCCGCAGAATGGCCTGTAAGCCGTGGTAGTGTCTTTTACCCCCGTATCTGGAATGTGGGTAAACGACACCATGCGGCCTCAGAAGTAGCTGTGGCTTGGGTAGGCGTCGTTTAAGTTTCGGACGGTCAGGTCATAATTCTCCAACGCCACGGGGACAACCGTTAAGGGGTGGAAAACAGACACATAGTTTTGCACTTGATTCGTTTTTTGGCGGAAAAATTTGTGTTTCTGAGATTTATTCGTATCTTTGCAGTCCCAATTTTAACGGCTGAAAGGCAGAGTAAGTGCTGGGAAGGTCCAGACGCCTCAGGCTCAAACTTTTAATAAGTTTTTTAGTACAATGTACGCAATCGTAGACATTGCAAGCCAGCAGTTCAAAGTAGAGGCTGGAATGGATATCTTCGTGAACCGCCTACAAGCAAAGAACGGAGAATCCGTAGAGTTCAACAAGGTCCTTCTCATTGACGCAGAGGGCGCCGTAAAGGTTGGAACTCCGTACGTAGAGGGAGCAGTTGTGAAGGCTACCGTCCTTGACGATGACGCCAAAGCAAAGAAAGTGCTCGTATTCAAGAAAATCCGTCGCAAGGGATTCCAGACTCTGAACGGTCACCGTCAGAAGCTCACCAAGATCCACATCGACGCTATCGCTTAACTTTTAAAAGACTGAAAGATTATGGCACACAAGAAAGGTCAATCCAGTTCAAAGAACGGCCGTGAGAGTCATTCCAAACGTCTTGGCATCAAGAAGTTCGGCGCAGAGGTCGTAAAGGCAGGAAACATCATCGTGCGTCAGCGCGGTACTGTTCACAACCCTGGTCTTAACGTGGGTATGGGCAAGGATCACACCCTTTATGCCCTTATTGACGGCACTGTCAAGTTCACCCGCAAGCGTGACGACAAATCCTTCGTGAGCGTAGTTCCCTTTGAGAACTAATCCCGGAAGGAAACTTTAAATCAAGGAGGATATGTGTTTTCACAGGTCCTCCTTTATTATTGAAAAAATATGCTTACACTCAAAACCTTACGCGAAGATCCGGAACTCGTGATCCGGAAACTTGCAAAAAAGCATTTTGACGCCCGTGAGATTGTTGCGGACGTAATAGCGATGGATGACCGCCGTAAAGCCATCCAGCAGGAATCAGACGCCCTCCTTGGCCAGCAGAAGAAGGCCGCCGCAGAGATCGGCGCCCTCATGAAGGCCGGAAAGAAGGAAGAGGCAGAGGCCGCAAAGGCGGAGGTTGCAGCCCTCAAGGCACGTTCACAGGAACTCCTTCAGGAGGCCGATTCCAACGCTGCAGCCCTTCAGGACAAACTTGTTCTCCTTCCCAACCTTCCCTGTGACCTTGTACCGGAAGGTGCAGGTGCCGAGGATAACCTGGTTGTGAAGATGGGAGGCCCCGAGGTCCAGCTTCCTGAAAACGCTCTTCCCCACTGGGAACTTGCAAAGAAGTACGACATCATTGACTTTGACCTTGGCGTAAAGATCACCGGCGCCGGTTTCCCTGTATATAAAGGCAAGGGCGCAAAACTCCAGAGGGCCCTTATCAACTACTTCCTGGACCGCAACACTGCAGCCGGATACAAGGAGGTGGAGCCTCCCGTGATGGTGAATTCGGCATCCGGCTTTGGTACCGGCCAGCTCCCGGACAAGGAAGGCCAGATGTACCACGCCACCGTAGACAACTTCTACATGGTCCCCACCGCAGAGGTTCCCGTCACCAATATCTTCCGTGACGTTATACTTGGTGCCGATGACTTCCCCCAGAAACTTACCGCATATACTCCCTGCTTCCGCCGTGAGGCCGGTTCCTACGGCAAGGACGTGAGGGGCCTCAACCGCCTTCACCAGTTTGACAAGGTTGAGATCGTGCGCGTGGAGAAGCCGGAGAACAGTTATGCAGCCCTTGATGAGATGGTGGCGCACGTAGAGAGCCTTGTGAACGAACTTGGCCTCAAGTACCGCATCCTCAGGCTCTGCGGCGGAGATATGAGTTTTACATCGGCCATCACCTATGACTTCGAACTCTGGAGCGCAGCCCAGGGCCGCTGGCTGGAAATATCCTCAGTTTCCAACTTTGAGAGTTACCAGGCAAACCGCCTAAAGTGCCGCTTCAAGGACGCCGACGGCAAGATGCAGCTTGCACACACCCTCAACGGCAGTTCCCTGGCTCTGCCCCGCGTAGTTGCAGCCCTGCTGGAAGACAACCAGAAGGATGGCTACATCGAGATCCCTCAGTGCCTCCGTCCTTACACCGGATTTGACAGGATAGACTAGCGTCCCTCACCGGGGAGGCGTCCAAATAACTCCTTGAAGCACTTGGAAAAGTAGGAAGGAGTCCCGAAACCCACGGCATAAGCAATCTCGGAGATTGTCTTGTCCGTGGTTTTGAGCATTTCTGCGGCGGCCTTGAGGCGGGTTATGCGCACAAGTTCAACAGGGGAGTATCCCGTGAGGGCCTTCACCTTCCTGTAAAGCTGTACGCGGGAAAGGCCTATCTCAGATCCTATCTGCTCCACGCTCAGGTTTTCATCTGAAATATGTTCCTGAACCTTGGCGCGGAACCGGGAGAGGAAGTCGTTTTCCTGGGGCCTTGAGGCGCTTTCTCCAGTTTCAAGATAGTGCTCCTTAAGGAGGATGCGGCTCTTAAGGAGATTGCCGATACGTGAAAGGAGGACTTTCTCGCTGAAAGGCTTTGATATGTAGGCATCGGCCCCGGAATCATACCCTTCCGCGCGCTGCTCCTCAAGGGATTTGGCGGTGAGAAGTATAACGGGGATGTGGCTTGTTGCAAACTGCCCTTTGAGCCCCTTGCACAGTTCCAGGCCGTCCATCACGGGCATCATAACGTCACTTACCACAAGGTCCGGGAGTTCACGTGTAGCCTTCTGCAAGGCCTCCTCTCCGTTACAGGCCTTCAGGATGCGGTATTCCCCCTGAAGAAGAGTGCCGATAAAATCCCTGAGGTCTGAGTTGTCGTCCACTACAAGGATGGTGGGGCGGTCGCTTTCCGTTACGCTGCTGGCCGCTTCCTCAAGGGAAGTATCGGCGGCTTTGTTTACATCCTGGAAGTGCTCCGTGAATTCTGATGCGTCACGGCTTTCCAGAACCTCTGCGCCTTGGTGACGGAGCGGAATACGGATGAAAAAGGTGGAGCCTTTTCCAGGAATGCTGTCCACCGAGACGGAGCCTCCGTGGAGCTCGGCTATACCTTTCACCAATGCCAGGCCGATCCCTGTGCCGGAAGTATGATTCCCTGCCTGATAGAATCGGTCAAAGATGTATGGGAGTTTATCCTTGGGGATACCTTCTCCGTCGTCCTTCACGGACAGAACGGCATCAGGCCCGTCCTGAAGCACGGAAACGGTGATCCTGCCATCCTGGGCGGTGTGTTTTATGGAATTTCCCAAAAGGTTGAAAAGGGCGCGTTCAAGGAGCCTCATGTCGGCCTCGGTCTCAAGGGATTCCATGCCCTCGTACAGGAGAGTCCTGGAAGTGCCCTCAAAACCGCCCATCCATTCCCTGATGGCCTCAGGGAGGTTAAAGCGGTAAAGGGTGAGAGGCATATTCCCGCTCTCAATCTTCCTGAAATCCAGGATATTGTTTACAAGCTGGCGCAGGATGTCCACATTCCTGCGCGCAAGAGAAAGGGTTTGCCTCTGATCCTCCTGCAGGGGACCTTCCATCACGTGCTCAAGGGGGCCGGCTACAAGGGAGAGGGGAGTGCGGAGGTCGTGGCTCACGTTTGTGAAAAAGTCCAGTTTTGCCCTGGTGTTCTCTTCCAGCTGACGGCTCAGCTGCACAAGTTCTGAATTGAGCCTTCTGGAATTGGAGTATCCCCAGTATGCCTGTGCGGCAATAATGACAAACAGCAGGGCAAAGGCAATGACCATCCACATGATAATCCTCTGTGTGTTGTACTGCATGAGGAATGTGTCAAGCTTGCCGTTCACATCCTCCACCATTGCCCTCTGCTTGGCGATTTCCGCTTCCTGCATCTTGAGCATTCCGGCGTTATGGCTGTCCACAAGCGCACTCTCAAGCATGGTCTCCCTCTCGAACGGTTCTCCACGGAGGATACGCAGGGCAAGTTCCATCACAAGGTCTCCGCGTGTGGGGTAGAGGTATGAAGCAGTGAGAACTCCGTCAATCACGTCCTGAAGGCCGGCATCCGGAAGGGCGTCCACCCCGAAGAAAGAGATGTCAGAAGCGTTTCCAAGCGCTTTCCTGGCTCCGACGGCCATCCGGTCATTCTGCCCGAAAACGGCATCTGGCCGGATTCCAAGGTCCAAGAGCTCCGTCATGGCTCCGTATCCGCCTTCTTCAAGCCAGCCGCCGTACGGGGAGGCAAGCAGAGATATTCCGGGATAGCCGTACAGGGCCTCAATGAAGCCCCTGTGGCGGTCATCGGCCGGGGAAGAGCCCTCAAGGCCCTGTATCTCCACTACTTTTCCTTTTCCGTCAAGATAATCCGCAATGAACTGGCCCATTATGCGCCCAACCTCAACGTTGTCGGCCCCTATGAAGGCCGTGTATTTGGGAGAATCGATCTTCCTGTCAAATAGGATTACGGGAATGCCGGCATCGTAAGCCTCCTCCACCGCCGGCGTGATGGTGTGCGACTGATTGGGAGACACAATGAGAAGGTCCACCCCGTCGGCAACGAAGCCCCGGATCTGTTCCATCTGCTTATGACTGTCGTCATCGGCCGATGAAAACCTCAGCTCTACGTCGTTGGTACGAGCCGCAAGGGAGAGTTCCTCGTTGAGTTTTGAGCGCCAGATGTCATCGGAGCACTGGGATACTCCTATAACCAGAGACTTCTTCCCGCCGCTGCATGCGGTGAGAAGAAGCACTGACAATATGACGGGAAGGATTGTTCTTTTCATTTACTCTATTTGAGGTTTTCCGGAATTACCGGCATGGCTCCGCTCTGGGTGCACACATAGGCCGATACTTTCACAGCCGTCTTATGTGCCTCAGGGACGGTTTTCCCGTTAAGGAGGGAGCCCACGAACGCTCCGGTGAAGGAGTCTCCGGCACCAACTGTATCGGCCACGGTAACCTTGGGAGTGTCCAGGAAGGACATTCCGTCTTCATAGAAGACATAGCTGCCGTTCACGCCGCAGGTGAGGATGAGCATCCTGAGGCCGTAGGTCCTGATAAGACAGCGGCACTTTTCCTCCAGTGCAAGGCCGGGAAGTTCAAACATACGTGCAATGACCACCAGTTCTTCGTCGTTGATCTTGAGGATGTCGCAGCGGCGGAAGGATTCCTCCAGCACCTCCTTGTTGTAGAAGTCCTGCCTCAGGTTGATGTCAAACACCTTGAGGCAGTCTGAGGGAACGGCATCCAGGAACAAGTTGATGCTCTCCCTTGAAACGGCGTTACGCTGTGCCAGGGAGCCGAAGCATACAGCCTTGGTGTTGGCGGCAATATCGGCCAGTTCCTTTGTGTAGGGGATGTTGTCCCATGCCACGTCGGTCTTTATCTCATATTGGGGAACTCCCTGGGCGTCCAGGGTTACCTGAACGGTGCCGGTGGGGTATTCCACGCGGTCAAGGTGGTAGGGAAGATGGTGCTCTTCAAGGGCCTCCACAATCTCTTCACCAAGTGCATCCTGGCCGATTGCACTCACAGCCATGCCTTCAAGGCCGAACTGTGATGCGTGATATGCGAAGTTTGCGGGTGCCCCGCCAAGTTTCTTGCCTTCCGGGAGCATGTCCCAAAGGGCTTCGCCTATGCCTATTACGTATTTATCCATGATTACTTGCTGACTTTTGACATATAAGTGAAAAGGTATATAACGCCTATGGTCATCACGGCAACTGCGCCGGCCTGGCCCACTGCGTCAGAGGCGAAGCCCATCAGGAGCGGGAACACGGTGCCGCCGAAAAGACCCATGATCATGAGGCCGGAAACCTCGTTCTGTTTCTCGGGCACTGCCAGGAGGGCCTGTGAAAATACGATTGAGAAGATGTTGGAGTTACCGAAACCTACAAGTGCGATAGCTACATAGAGGATGGCCTTGGTGGTGCCGAAGAACATTCCGCACATTGCAAGTGCCATCATGACAACACTTGCTATGAAGAACTTGCGATGGCTGAATTTGGAAAGGATGAAGGAACCGGAGAGGCAGCCTATGGTACGGAAGATAAAGTACAGGCTTGTTGCAAAACCCGCTTCCGTGAGAGTCATGCCAACCCTTTCCATGAGGAGCTTGGGAGCTGTGGTGTTGGTTCCAACGTCAATTCCCACGTGGCACATTATGCCAAGGAAACTCAGGAGCACGATGGGTTTTCCAAGGAGCTTGAAGCACTCGGCAAAACCGGAAGCTTTGTCGGCCACCTGCTCCCTCTCTATGTTGGAAAGGAGGAGGAGAAGGGCTGCCAGTATGCCGATAATGCCGTAAACCGGGAACAGAACCCTCCAGCCAAGGCCGAAAGAAGGCATTGCGGCGGTTGCGCCCCACATGGCGATGTAAGGAGCCATGAAGGAGGCGATGGCCTTGACAAACTGCCCGAAGGTCATGGTGCTTGCCAGCTTGTCACCCTTTATGATGTTGGTGATAAGCGGATTGAGGGAAGTCTGCATAAGGGCATTGCCGATTCCAAGCAGCGAGAACGCCGCCAGCATGAGGCCGTAGCTCTCTCCGAAAATAGGAAGGATAAGGGAAATCACCGTTACCACAAGGCTCAGGAGCACGGTGTTCTTCCTGCCGATACGGTTCATCAGGATGCCCGTAGGTACTGAGAAGATGAGGAACCAGAAAAATACCAGGGAAGGAAAGATGTTCGCGGCGGAATCGCTCAGGCCGAGATCTGCCTGTACATAGTTGGATGCGATGCCCACAAGGTCTACGAACCCCATGGCGAAGAAGCACAGCATCACCGGTATCAGTTGTATTTTCTTATTCATTTGGAAAGGGGATAAAGGGTTACATCGGCCTTTGTGTTGCCGTACATCTTAATGGTGTTGTAGGGAGATGACGGGAACACGAGGTTGGTCATGGAGAAGTCTTCTCCGAATGCCTCTATGCTGGCGCTGTCTACAAGGAGCCTGAGTTCCATCTTTCCGCCCACGCGGGTGGGGGCTGTGGTAACTGCCGCAAAAGATTTTGAGAACTTGACGTTTCCGCTGCCGCGGCGGTCCATGGAGAATGTCTGGACGGCTGCGTCATATGAGAGGACAACCTGCTCTCCGGACTCGTTGGAAAGCACAAAGGTGGCTCCGTCTTTCTTGGAAAGGGTGAAGCGGATCACAAGTTCATATGCCTTACGGGCGTTGTCAAAGAGTTCCACGGGTGCCGTGGAGAGGCCAAACTGGACGGGATTTCCGCGAAGGGCCTCAACTTCCTTTGAAGGCGTACTCTTAAGGATAACCTCCTTGCCCTTTCTGATAAGGCTCAGGTCGCGGGGAACTGAATTGGAACTGCGGAATTGCTTTGTGGGGACGGAATTGGCGTACTGCCAGTTGCTCATCCATGCAATTGCCACGGTTCTGTTATCCGGAGCGTTGCTCCAGGTAACGGTTGCGTAGTGGTCCTTGCCATAATCCATCCAGCGGGTAACTGTGGGGAGGTCGTCGCACTTGAAGGTTTTGCCGTCGTAGCTGCCCACAAAGTACTGTGTGGCGCTGCCGCCGAAGGGACCGCCGGGGTTGATGTTGAGGATTAGCACCCATTTGTCCTTGCCCTCAAGGGGAAGGCGTACAAGGTCAGGGCACTCCCACACGCCGTTATGGTTGCCGTAGGACTGGCCGAAGGAACTGTCATAGGTCCAGTCCTTGAGGTTGTCGGAGCTGTAGAGCTGGACTTCCTGGCCGGCGGCAAGGATAACCTTCCACTGCCTGGACTCCTCATGCCAGAAGATCTTGGGGTCACGGAAATCGGGGGTGTCTGCGGCCATGATCACTGGATTCCCGGCATACTTTGTAAATGTACGTCCGTTGTCCAGGCTGTAGGCTATGCTCTGGGTCTGGTTGTCTCCGTCGGAAGTGTACATTGCAATAAGGGCGTCTTTGCCAAATCCGGCGGTATTGTCCTTGTCCACGACGGCGCTACCGCTGAAAATGGCGCCAAGGGCGTCCGGAGCAATGGCTATGCCAAGATTCTCCCAGTTTACAAGGTCCTTTGAGACAGCGTGTCCCCAGTGCATGTTGCCCCAAAAACTGCCATAAGGGTTGAACTGATAGAAAAGGTGCCATTCGCCATCCTTGTAAACCATACCGTTAGGGTCGTTCATCCAGCCCCATTCAGGGGAGAAATGATATATGGGCCGATATTTCTTTTCACTGTTGGTCAGATCCGGAACCGGTACAGTTGTCATCTCACTCCAGCAAACATCATCGGAGGGGTCGCGCCTGAGGCTGCGGCCCTGGTTCATCTTGATGTCAAGGATAATTGAACTGCCACCCCACTGTCCAAGGTCCAGGGGAACAAGGTAGTCTGTCTTGTCAATTGCAAGGCACACGTTTGCTCCAAGGACCTCGTTGCCGTTGGAAAGTACCTTTACGCGTGCTTCAGGTGCATTTTCCTGGACGGGGAGCATTACATAGCGGTCTTTTCCGCCAACCTTCACCATGGTATGGGTTTCGGACAGGTGGGTAATTGAAAGGCTCTGTGCCCCGGCAAGCACCGGGAGCACCAGAGCCAATATGGTAAGCAATCTTTTCATATTTCAAAGATAGCTAAAAAATCAGTATTGTGCCACCTTTATATCCTCCACCTTCACATCACCGTCGTAGGTGTTGATGCTCCAGCAGTTCTTCTGTATGCCGTAGATGCGGTTTGTGTAGGCGCAGACGTCGTTGATGTACATCACCACAACAGAGTTGTCCGTGTAGATGTCCACTTTGTACTTGTTGTCGGCGGGAGTGGCAAATCTGTAACCGTCAATGCCCTCGATGAAGCCTTTGCCTTCCTCGCCTTCCTGCTCGAAGTTGATCTTGCGGAATGCTCCGCCGTCTTCCGGGTTCACAACCATGGTATAGTACTTCTTGGAATCCGAACCGCGGACAAGGGATATGCCAAACCGGTCAGCAGTGGTAGCCGTGAAGGAAATGTGGTTATGGGCGCCAAGGCGGTTGTAAAGGGTGTAGCCGTTGCCGTTTTCCAGGATGGTAACTTCCTGTGACTGATTGTACTTGGCATCAATGGCGGGCACTGCTCCAACCGTGAGGGTTCCGTTCTCATGCTGGATAATCTTGTGGCACACCAGTGCTCCCGCCCATGCGGGTTCTGAATCGGCCCCCACGTTGACGTTCCTCTCGTGGATGTCTGAACCCACGCGGTAAGGGCACCAGCCCCAGATATAGCGGTCCGTTCCGTTGGAAGCGGTCTTTGCAGCGTAGAAAGCGCGGCTGTCAAGGACTCCTTCCTTGCCGTCTGCAGGCCAGTGGGCACCGGGGTCTGAGAAACATGCCTTCAGCTCATCCCATGATTTTGCCATCATGTACTTGACCTTGCGGCTCCAGGGTGCACGGTATCCTTCGCTGTATACAAGGTACCACCATTCGCCCATTTTGAATACGTCAGGGCATTCGCACATACGGTCCCACACCATATTGAAGGAACCCACGTGGGTCCAGTCCTTCATGTTGTCTGACACATAATCTGCAAACTTGAGGTTGCTGGAAATCACCATGTGCCATTTGCCGTCATCGGCCTTGAATATCTGGGGGTCACGGAAATCAGTCTTGGAGTAGCCGTCGGTGTCACCCTTGAGTGCCCACAGAAGGTCCTTGGTCCAGGTCTTGAAATCCGGGGATGTGGCGCGGAGCACCACTTCCCGGTTTGTGCAGTTGCCGTTGTGACCGGTATAGTAGAGGTAGTAGAGCTGGTCTGCTTCGTTGTACACGCAGCAGCCTGTACCTATGGCGGCATCCTGCTCATATATGGAGGTGCCGGTAGGAAGAACCTCTCCAAGGGAAACGTAGTTTGCGCCGTCCTTGGTGCTTATGCCCCAGATGGGGTGGAAGTTGTAGGTGCTGTTGATCTCGTATTCCTGGAGATAGAGCACCTTGAACTCGCCGGCCTTGCTGTCATAGAAAGGCATGGGGTCTCCGCAGCGGCCGATGGCCGGGGTATAGTATGTGCCGAAGCCTTTTTCATCGGCCGAAGCAAAGTACTCGCTGGTGCCCTCCCAGTTCCTGGGGGTGTCGCCGTAGCTCTCCTTGGTGCAGCAGTGGAATGCTGCACCCATCAGGCTTGCGAACAGAAATATTTTGATAAAGGTTTTCATAACTCTACTTGGTCAGATAGTTAATTGCATTTGTGGTCATGATGGCGATGTTCTTGTGGTAGTTCTCCTGATAACCGTCGTCATATTTGTAGGAATACCAGTCATAGCAGCCGGATCCGATGCACAGGATACCGCCCTTTCCATCCTTTGCAGGATACTCCCAGGCTACGATTGCACCGTCACCTCCGACGCCAATGATGGTGGCTCCGGTACGGCTTGTCCAGGTGTCGTAGTCTGCGAATCCGCCCCAGTCTGTTCCAATGTGGTACTGGGCAGTGGAATTGGTGATATAGTAGCCTTCGTCTGAGCAAAGGACCTTGGTGGGGTCATCGCCCATGATGATTCCTTCGTACAGTGGATGTCCGGCCTGGCCTTCGTAGATGCGGAAGTCCCAGGGACCGCCGCAGCGCTCTGCGTTGCCTTCTTCACCGCCCCAGCAGTTGTTGGGAGTTGTCCATACGTCGTCTACCTTCTCCTCGGCAGCGCCGATGAATGAGGGCAGGTTGGTGGCATAACGGGTGAGGAGCAGTGCTCCGCCGCCTTCATAGAAAGCCCTCAGCTCGTTGGCGGCTCCAAGTGCGTCGCTGCCCATCTCCACAAACTGGTCGTGGCCGTCCACTGCGGGATGCCTGTGGAAATGCCACCAGATAAGTTTGCATTCGCTCAAGTCCAGGGTTCCGGCCTTGAAATCGGCAAAGCTGGCATACAGGGCTCCGGGAACATTGGACATCATCCAGGAACAGGCTTCAAGGGCTTCGGGGTCAAGGTCGTTCATGGTTGCGGCAGAGCCAAGGAACAGTGCCTTGGGCTTGTCGATGGGAACCACTGTAACGGTGTACACGCTCTTTGCGGAATTGTTCTCCACGGTGTATTGGACGGGAGTGGTGAAGTCCTGGGCGGCGCCCGATGCCGGAGATACGGTGGCGTTCACGCTCACGGTAATTGTGGGAACAAGGGCGTCTATTCCCTCTGAAACGGGAACGAAGGCCTGGATGGTCTTGGCATCCTGGTCAATGGCGCCTGTATAGATGTCATTGAGGACAAAGTGGAGGATACGGGCCTGGTCGTGGAGGACGCTGAGGGTCCAGTCAATTGATGTGTCTCCGTTTACCACATGAAGTACTTTGGCGGCCTCCATGTTCAGTTTCTGTCCCTTCACCACGTTGCAGGTGGCGCCGTCGGACAGGGTGAGAGCGGTGATTTCCATGGCGGAAGCGGTG
>CACXNH010000038.1 GCA_902768955.1 uncultured Bacteroidia bacterium
CAAACACTTGTTTGAGGAACCTGACTGACCCGGATATTGAGGAACTTCGCAAGTCCCTGGGTTATCACTTGTGGCTCAAGGATGCCAGGATTTACTATTCGGACTCGGACCCTGACGCCCTTGCGGCCGGAAAATCCCTGACGGTGTCCTGCATGCTGGAGAATAAGGGCGCAGCCCCGGTCATCTACCAGCGCCCCATGAAGTTGCTTCTACTGGACAAGGATGATAACTTGCAAGCCGTGTTGGAAGGAGACATGGGTGACGTTCGCCTGGTTGCACCTAATGGTGGTACCCGCAATTTTGTGGCTCGGCTCAAAATCCCCGCCCGCGGCATCGAGCCCGGCGACAAGTTGGCCCTTTATTTCCCGGATGCATCCGACACCATTGAGGACCGTGCCGTCTATGCCATCCATCTGGCCAACGACCACGCCACCGATGACACCGAGTGGGTTACCTTCCCCGGCGCCAATCCTGCCCAGGCCACCGGCGGCTACAACGTCTTCTACACCTTCTAGTAGCCCCGGGCCCGGGGCCAGCCCTCCATTCCTGGCGCCTAACCATCTAGCCCTCAGCCGCTTACGCAAAATCCTCGTTCAAAAACCGAACGGGGATTGTTCGGCAACTCGCTCATAACCAATAACTTGTCCGCTGATTTTTGCCGTCAGGTTTCTTCGGTTTATGCGGGTTTCCCGTATTCCAGAATCGTATCAGAAGGGAGGTCTACGCGTTCTGTCCAGTAAACACAGGTTCGTGATGAATCCAGTTGAGCGTTTTGGAACAGTCCATGCTCTGTTTCCAAAACACGAAAGTCTGCCAGGGTTTCGATATCCTCCTTGACATTGTAAGCGACTCTTTCTCCTCCGTCAAATTCTACGAGCAGAATAAAATTGTCTACGGGCTGTATTTTCCTTATTCGCGGAATCATTGTCTGTCTATTTGAGTGGTTCCAATTTGGATATAATCTGTGTGTTCTACTTGTTGCAAATGTAATACATATTCTTTATTTTCCAAAACAACCGTAGGCCCGGTGCCGGCTTGTTGCCAAAACCTCCAGAGTGGCAGCTGGAACGTGATGTGGCGTGAATGCTATGCTTTCATGGCCGCAAGATGGCCGTTCTCTCCTGCTTTTGCAGCAGGAACGTCCCTTTCAGGGCAAAATAGATTGATATTCTCCCGAATATTTCGTAAATTTGCGGCGCTTAAAGATAAGTGACGCAATTTTTTTAAACCTTATACAGTTATTATGCAAATCGTACAAGTTTTCGGTAGAGAGATCCTTGATTCACGCGGAAATCCTACCATCGAAGTAGAAGTTACCCTTGATTCCGGTTTTGTTGGCACAGCAGCTGTTCCCTCAGGTGCTTCCACCGGTGAGAACGAGGCCCTTGAACTCCGTGACGGAGACAAAAAGCGTTATGGCGGAAAGGGTGTTCTCAAGGCCGTTGAGAATGTGAACAAGGTGATCGCTCCCGAAATCATCGGCATGGACGCTACACAGCAGAGGGCTATTGACAAAGCCATGATTGAGCTTGACGGCACCCCCACCAAGTCTAAGCTTGGCGCAAACGCCATCCTTGGCGTGTCCCTGGCAGTTGCAAAGGCTGCAGCCGCAGAGCTTGGTCTTCCCCTGTACCGCTACCTTGGCGGCACCAATGCCTATGTCCTTCCCGTTCCCATGATGAACATCATCAACGGCGGTGCCCACTCAGACGCTCCTATCGCATTCCAGGAGTTCATGATCCGTCCGATCGGCGCTCAGAATGAGGCCGAGGCCGTACGCATGGGCGCAGAGGTCTTCCACGCTCTGCAGAAGGTTCTCAAGGGCCGTGGCCTTTCCACCGCAGTTGGCGACGAAGGCGGCTTCGCTCCTGCCCTTAAGGGCATCAACGACGCCCTTGACTGCATCATCGCAGCCATCGAGGGCGCAGGTTACGTTCCCGGTAAGGATGTTACCATTGCAATGGACTGCGCAGCTTCTGAGTTCTGCTTCAAGGAGGACGGCAAGTTCTACTACGATTACAAGCAGCTCAAGGACGGTAAGAAGAAGGATCCCCGCGGCCGCAAGCTCTCTACAGACCAGCAGATCAATTACCTCAAGCAGCTTATCACCAAGTATCCTATCGATTCCATCGAGGACGGTCTTTCAGAGGAAGACTGGGAAGGCTGGGTGAAGCTCACCAAGGCTATCGGCGACAAATGCCAGCTTGTCGGTGACGATCTCTTCGTAACCAACGTGAAGTACCTGCAGCAGGGTATCGAGATGGGTGCCGGCAACAGCATCCTCATCAAGGTGAACCAGATTGGTTCCCTCACCGAAACCCTTGACGCCATTGAGATGGCTCACCGTCACGGTTACACCACCGTAACCAGCCACCGCTCCGGTGAAACCGAGGACACCACCATCGCAGACATTGCTGTTGCTACCAACAGCGGCCAGATCAAGACCGGTTCCCTCAGCCGTACAGACCGTATCGCCAAGTACAACCGCCTCATGCGCATTGAGATTGAACTTGCCGAGGAAGCCCGTTATGGCTATAAGAAACTTCGCTAAGTATCTGGCCGTGGCCGTCTTGGCGGCCTCATGTCAGGTGCAGCAACCTCAGAATCCACAGGCTCCGACAAATGAATCGGAGCCTGCGGCTTCTTTGCCTTGTTTCACTCCCGGGGTTGTAACCGTAGAATTTGACGACGCTGCGGTTGCCCGTATAGAAAGCGCTCTTCAGGCAGGTCAGGCGCTTACCAAGGCCTCCGGTCTTGAGGGGGTTCCGGAAGGGATAGACATCACCAGTATGGAGAGAGTCTTCCCTGATGCCGGTGAATATGAGGCCCTTCACCGCAAGTGCGGCCTGCACAGGTTTTACATAGTGCGATTCAACAAAACCCAGCCAGTGACAAAGGCCGTTGCCGGCATTGGGAGCATAAGCGGAATTGTGTCCGTTACGCCCTCCAGGAAGATTTCCCCGCGTTCCTTTAATGATCCCAAACTGAAATGGCAGTGGCATATAGTGAACACCGCCTATCCCGCTGCCGATATCCGCGTGAAGGAGGTTTGGGAGCAGTACACCACCGGTGACCCCCGGGTGATTGTTGCCGTTATGGATGAGGGGGTGAACTACAAGCACGAGGACCTCAAGGACAATATGTGGACAGGGGAAGGGGGCATTCACGGCTATAATGCCCTTCTTAACAACAATAGCATTTATTATACTGGAGATTATGCCTCCGGCCATGGGACACATGTTGCAGGCATTGTGGCAGCCGTGAACAATAACGGGAAAGGAGGGTGCGGAGTGGCAGGAGGAAACAGTGCTTCCGGCCAGAAAGGAGTGAGAATCATGTCCGTGCCGGTTCTTTATGTCAATGAGATGGAAGAAACTGCCTTTGATGAGGTGACGGATAATATGGACGCCGGCGGTAATGAATATATTGTACCGCGCGCTTATACATGGGCGGCAGACCACGGCGCCGTCATATCCCAGAACAGCTGGGGTTATGCGGCAGACCAGGATGATGACGGTAAAGTGTCTGCTTCGGAGCTTGCTGCCTTCAATCATATGAGCCTTGCGAGGGATCTCCCGGCCATGAAAGCGGCGGTAGATTATTTCATGGAGTTTGCCGGATGTAATCCGGACGGCACCCAGAGGGAAGATTCCCCCATGAAAGGCGGCCTCATCTTCTTTGCCGCAGGCAACGAGGGGTATTTTGGGGTCGATTATGACCCTGTCTGCAACTATGAACCCATAATTGCGGTAGGTGCTACCGGGAAAAACGGAAAAGCCGCCCTCTATTCCCAGTATGGCCACTGGGTAGACATTGCCGCACCCGGAGGCAGCCAGACGGACATCCTCAGCACCATGCATGAGTCCTCTGACAGCTATGGAGAAATGATGGGAACCTCCCAGGCCTGCCCTCACGCAAGCGGCGTTGCCGCGCTCATCGTTTCCTACTTCGGCGGCCCCGGCTTTACGGCCGATATGGCAAAGGATATCCTTTTCGGGGGGCTTGGAAACACAATAGGGGGCAGTAAGCCCGTGGGCCGGAAACTGGACGCCCTTGCCTCTTTTGAATATGGCTTGGGCATTTCAGGAGGCTCCTCGGAGGAGAATCACGCACCGCAAATAAGCTTTTCTCCGGAATCAGTTACGCTAAAGGCCCACGAGAGTGCCGTGATTTCCGTTGATGTGTCAGACCCTGACGGCGATATAGTAGATTTATACCTTGTGAGTGCCGGCTCCAGGGCCCTTACCTTTGATGAATCTACCATGACCCTCGGAATTTCAGCTGCGCTAGTACCCGAGGGCGGCAGCTTCACAGCAGTACTAAAAGCTGCCGATACACCTTTTTTAGGCTCCGTCAAACCTCTGTCTTCCACGGCAAACTTTAATTATACCATTCTTCCCAACCATGCACCTTCCGTGGTAAAGGACATTGAAGACACATATCGGCATGGTCTTGAAGCCATCTCCATCAGCAATCCGGCTCACTTTAGTGACATTGACGGAGAGGATCTCCGCTACAGCGTTAGCGTGGAAGATACTTCGGTGGCCACGGCTACGGTAAGCGGGGAGTCAACCGTAATCACGCCCAAAAACTATGGCGTGACCACGGTTACAATCTCCGCACAGGACGGATTGGATGCTACGGCGCGGCTTTCTTTCAGGCTTGCATTTGTGAACCCTCAGCAGCCGGTGACAGTGATTGACAGCCATGTCACGGGAGAGCTCAGGCTGAACATAGATTCTCCCTCTCCTGTTTTGGCTCAGGTGCAGGTTTTCAATGCGGCTGGCGCCATGGCCCTTAGCCAGGAGTTCACAGCAAGCGCGTTCTCTCCCATACTGGTGGATGTGTCTTCACTGGCACCGGGAAGATATACCGCCATGGTTAAATATGGCGGCAAGGCTCATTCGGTGAAGTTTGCAAAATATTAGGGGAGAGTATCCTGTTTCAAAGACTCCACGTACCGCGCGATCCTGTCAAGTTCGCGCGGTATTGATATGCTCTGGGGGCAGCGGGGAAGGCATTCCTTGCAGTGGATGCAGCGGTCGGCCTGGCGAACGGTGGCTACGGCCTTGTCATAGCTTCTCAGATATCCCTTCTTGAGTTTTGCGTAATCCTTCTGCTCACGGCTCTGGGCAAAAGTGCCCTCCGTGATGGAGCGGTTGTAGTGCTGGAAAACGCCGGGGATGTCAATGCCCCAGGGGCAGGGCATGCAGTACTTGCAGTCCGTGCAGTTCACAAGTGGATATTCCTTCATCTGGACGGCCATCCTTTCCATGAACTCCAGTTCTTCCTCCGTGAGAGGCTGGAAATGGCCGAAGGTGTTGATGTTGTCAAGAAGCGGATCCATGGAAGCCATGCCGGAAAGGATGCACAGGACCCTTGGGAAGCTGCCGCAGAAGCGGAAGGCCCAGGAGGCTATGCTCTTTTGAGGCTCCCTTTCCTTGAGCTGGCGGGATATGCCTTCAGGGACGTTTGCCAGGCGCCCCCCAAGGAGGGGCTCCATGATGATGATGGGGATCCCGCGCTTGTCAAGCTCTGCGTAGAGGTACTCAGCGTTTACATTGCGTACCCCGTCTGCGTGCCGCCAGTCAATGTAGTTCATTTCTATCTGGCAGAAGTCCCAGTGCATCTCTCCGCTGTCTTCTAGTTCCATGAAGTAGTCAAATTCATGCTGGGCGCCATGGAAGGAGAAACCAAGGTTGCGGATGCGGCCGGCCTCCTTTTCCTTGAGGAGGAAGGGGACAAGGCCGTTGTCTACGTAACGCTTGTTGAAGGCGTCCTTTCCGCCTCGGCCTATGGAGTGCAACAGGTAATAGTCAAAGTAGTCCGTGCGCAGCTGCTCAAATGAGCGGTGATACATGTCAATTGAGGCTTTGGCCGATGCATCCCAAAAGTTGGAGAGCTTGGTTGCAATGTAGTAGCTTTCCCTGGGATGGCGGGAAAGGGCCTTTCCGGCGGCATCCTCGCTGAGGCCCTGGAGGTATGCGGGGGAGGTGTCAAAGTAATTGACGCCGTTGGCGATGGCGTAGTCTACCATCTCATTGACGGCCTCCTGGTCTATGATGTCCTTGCCGTCGGGGCCGGCGCCCTTTATCATGGGCCAGCGCATACAGCCGAACCCCAGCAGGGACACACGGTCTCCGTTGCGGGGATTCTCACGGTAAATCATCTGCTGCTCCCCGTCTGTGCCGTCATTGCCGGCTTGACCGGCAATCTTCTTCTTGGGTGTACAGGCTGCGGCAAGGGCTGCCGCGCCGCCGGTTTTCAAAAAGTCTCTCCTGTTCATACGTGAATGTATTTACCGTTAACCGTTATTGCGCTTATGGGCCTTACGGGGCAGTACTGCTCGCAGGCGCCGCAGCCAATGCAAACCTGTTCATTGACCGCAGGGACCCTGACCCCGTCTTTCTCAACCATCTGGATGGCACCCACGGGGCACTTGCGGGCGCATTGTCCGCAATGGGCCTTGCCGGTTGCGCTTATGCAGGAGAGAAGGTCTACGCGGGCGGTACCAATATGGTACTGTGTCTTTTCTTCCCGCGAAATCTTCTCAATTGCACCGGCGGGGCAAACCTCGGAGCAGCGGGTGCATTCCGGGCGGCAGAAGCCTTTCTCATAGCCCATCTCCGGCTGCATGAGGCGCTCCGGAGCGGATGAAGGCCTGAGCACTCCGTTGGGGCATTCCACTACGCAGAGCTGGCAGGCGATGCAGTGCCTGTAGAAGTCTTTTACGCTCTTGGAGCCTGGAGGCGTAATGGGGATTTCGCGATCCAGGGCCTGCTTGGGAAGGACATCGGCATAACCGCCGTCCACTTTCTTGGCGGCTTCCTGGGCCCTGGCCTCCACTCCCTTCAGCGCAGCCGCACCCACGGCAATTGCCGTTCCGGCCATGAAGGCGCGGCGAGTACTGTCATTCTGGGGCGTAGCCGAAGAATCTTTCACAGGAGATCCTTCACTGCGTTCAGGATGACAGGTGGATTCAGGATGACAGGTGGATTCAGGATGACATGTGGATTCAGGATGACATTCCCAGGCAAACTTATAACTCAGCGCCCCGAACTTGCATGTTTCCAGGCAGTTGAAGCAGTCTACGCAGCGGGAATAGTCAATCTTCTGCCTTTCTTTGCTTATTGCAATGCACTGTGCTTTGCAGGCGTGCTCACAGGCCTTGCAGTGCTTGCATTTATCGGCATCAATAACCGGACGGAACATGGCAAAGCGGGAGAAAAAACTCAGGGTGGTCCCGACAGGGCAGAGGCTGTTGCAATAGGTGCGGCCGCCCTTGAGGGACAGGGCCACCACTACTATCAGCGTAACTGCCGCTATGATGATGGTGGGGCCTGCAACAGGGTGCTTTATGCTCCCGAGAATACGGCCGTAAGCGCCGTATGGGGCAAGGAGGCTCACAACCACCTGGATGCCTGCTACAAGGCAGGCTACGTATGCCACCCAGATGCCGTAGCGCAGCCATCCCAGCTCTTTCTTATACTTATAAGGAGCCTTTGACCTGTGTGTCCCAAGCCATGAGATGCCGTCCTGGAAAACTCCAAGGGGGCATATAACGGAGCAGTATACACGGCCGAAGATGATGGTGAGAAGCACCAGGCCGATGATTACCCCCACGTTGAGGGCAAGTACCGCCGGGAGGAACTGGATTCTGGCCATCCAGCCAAGGTATCCGTGAAGGACTCCCGTGAAATCAAGGAAAAGCAGTGTTATTCCCAGCCAGAACACCACGGCCGCCCCTATTCTTATTCTTTTAAGCATAGACAGTTGCGTTTTTACAAAAATAGTAAAAAAAGTGCTATATTTGCACAATTCAAAAAACAGAAAACTATGTTACCCAAGGCAAAGGAAATAGTGGACGCAATGTCCGTAAAGATGCAGGATGCAGTAGATTATCTTGAGGAGGATCTCAAGAATTACCGTGTTGGCAAGGCCTCCCCGGCAATACTCAATCCAGTGATGGTAGATTATTACGGTACTGCCACGCCCCTCAACCAGGTGGCTTCCGTCACCACCCCGGATGCCAAGACAATAGCCATCCAGCCCTGGGAGCGCTCCATGATAGGCAAAATTGAAAAGGCCATCCTGGACGCCAACGTAGGCCTCACACCTTCAAACAACGGTGAAATCATCCGCTGTATGGTTCCGCCGCTCACGGAGGAGCGCCGTAAGGAGCTCATCAAGAAGGCAAAGGCCCAGGGAGAAACCACCAAGGTTACCATCCGTAACGCACGCCGTGACGGCATAGACCTCCTCAAGAAGGCCCAGAAGAATGAGGGTCTCTCCGAGGACGGTGAGAAAGAAGGAGAGGAAGAGCTCCAGAAAGTTACGGACAAATGGGTCAAGAAGGTGGACGAGGTAATCGCCGCCAAGGAAAAAGATATTCTAACTGTTTAAGAGAGTAACGTGAGCACAGACAGGCGTGATAGCCGCGTTCGTGTGGCAATACAAGGCTATAAGGGCTGCTTCCATGAACAAGCAGCCCGTTTGTTTTTTGATTCAGTCCCTTCCTGTCATTCAGTCCCTTCCTGTCATTCAGTCCCTTCCTGTCATTCAGTCCCTTCCTGTCATTCTGAGCGCAGCGAAGAATCTCTTTCCATCATAGAATGCAACACCTTCGAAGACCTCTTCAGGGCTAAGGCAGACTCCATAGTCATGGCCATAGAGAACACCGTCTCCGGCGGTCTCCTCCATAACTTCGAGCTCCTCAGAAAGTCCGGACGCATGGTGAAAGGGGAGGTGTATATACGTATCGGCCAGAATCTTATGGCACTCCCGGGGCAAAGGCTTGAGGACATAAGGGAGGTACGTACGCACTATATGGCCATTAACCAGACACGTCCCTGGTTTGAGAAAAACGCCCCCTGGATACGCCTTACTGAGAGCGAGGATACCGCCAAGAGCGCCGCGGAGCTTTCCCGCAGCGGGGAAAAGGGCGTCGGCGCCGTGGCCTCAGAACTTGCCGCCAGCCTTTACGGCCTTGAAATCCTTGCCCCCGGCATAGAGACTTTCAAGCAGAACTTCACACGCTTCCTTGTGATAGATGATGCCATGGAGGTGCCCAGGGAACGCATAAACAAGGCCCTTCTGTGCTTCACCCTGCCGCATAAACCGGGTTCCCTGGCCCAGATTCTCACCATCCTGAGTTTCTACGACATGAACCTCACCCGTATCCAGTCCCTGCCCATCCCCGGGAAGGAGTGGCAGTATTTTTTCTATGCCGATATAAAATTTGACCATTATGAGCGCTATCTACAGGCCCTCCAGGCCGTGAAGCCGCTCATCGAAGACCTCCAGATTCTTGGAGAATATACCGCAGCGATATGATTATTCAGCCAGCCCAAAGGACTCTGTCCGTAAAAGAATATTACTTCTCCATAAAGAACAAGGAGATTGCAAGGCTCAATGCGTCAAGGCCTCAAGATCCCATCATCAACCTTGGGATAGGCTCCCCGGACGGCGCTCCGTCTCAGGAGGCCGTCCAGGCTATGGTGGAATGCGCCCGGAAACCCGGGAGCCACGGCTACCAGAGTTACACGGGCATCCCTGAACTCAGGCATGCCATAGCAGGCTGGTATGACAGGTGGTATGGCGTGGAACTGGATCCCGCAACGGAAATCCAGCCCCTCACAGGCTCCAAGGAGGGCATCCTCCTCCTTTCCCTCACCTTCCTCAACAAGGGGGACAAGGTGCTGGTGCCCAATCCCGGGTATCCCACTTATTCATCGGCCACAAAGATGTGCGAGGCAGAAGTCCTGAATTATGACCTCCTGGAAAGTAACGGCTGGTATCCGGATTTTGAGCAGTTGGAGGCAATGGACCTCACGGGCGTAAAGCTCATGTGGGCCAATTACCCCAACATGCCTACGGGTGCCCCGGCCCGCCGGGATGTATTTGAAAAACTGGTGGATTTCGCCCGCAGGCACTCCATCCTCCTTATCAACGACAACCCCTACGGCTTCATACTTAATGAACCCCGGAGCATACTCTCCATTCCCGGCGCCCGTGAGTGCTGCATGGAACTGAACTCCCTGTCCAAGAGCCACAACATGGCCGGATGGCGTGTGGGTATGCTGGTGGGGGACGCCTCCGTAATCAAGGAGGTCCTGAAGGTGAAGTCCCAGATGGACTCCGGCATGTTCCGCGGCATCCAGGAGGCGGCCGTGGCAGCCCTGAATTCCGGCCCTGAGTGGTATGAGGGCCTCAATGCGGAATACCGCCGCCGCCGTGAACTGGCCTGCCGGATCATGGACACAATAGGCTGCACGTATGATCCTGCGGCAGGCGGTCTATACGTCTGGGGCAGGGTCCCGGAGATGCCCGGTCAAGCCGGGCATGACGCTGGTGCCGGGCATGACGTCGTTTCCGGTCATGACGCTGGTGTTGGTAATGACGCTGGTGCCGGGCATGACGTCACACCCGGCCCGGACCGGGTGTCTCCTGCACAGATTCTCAGTGACAAGTTCCTCTATGAGGCCGGCGTGTTCCTCACCCCGGGCTTTGTCTTTGGGAGCAACGGCGCAAACTACCTCCGCATATCCCTGTGCGCCAACGTTCCCACGCTGGAGCGCGCCCTTGCCAAAATCGCCCTGGCGCTTAAGTAACTGATAATAAACAACTTGCGTAAATCTGGTTGTGCACCGTGCACAATCGCATTGTGATAAAATATTGATAATGAACAGCTTAGCCGCCAGGGGGCAAAAGACAATAGGAATAATCGGCCTGGGCCTCATAGGCGGGTCCATGGCCATTGACCTTAAGCGCAGGGGCTTTGCCGGCAAGGTCCTTGGCGTTGAGGCCGATAAAATTGCTGCACATGCGGCAATGACTATCGGCCTGGCCGATGAAATGGTGTCCCTTCAGGAATGCGTGGACCGCAGTGATATCATTGTGGTGGCCGTCCCCGTTGGCGCCGCCGTGAAGATGCTCCCGGAAATCCTTGACCGCATCAAGGAGATGCCCGGTCAAGCCGGGCATGACGGGGATGCCGCTCATGACGTGGGTGCCGGGCATGACAGAGGTGCCGCGTATGACGGGGGTGCCGGGCATGACGTCATGGCCGACTCCGATCGGCCATCTCAGAAGATTGTGATAGATGTCTGCTCCACAAAGGAGCACATCTGCGCGGCGGTGAAATACCACCCGGCAAGGAGGCAGTTCGTGTGTACGCACCCCATGGCCGGAACGGAGTACAGCGGCCCCTGGGCGGCGCAGCCGGGCCTTTTTGACGGAAGGGCGTGTATTTTTGCAGACCAGGAGGAATCGGCCCCATGGGCGGTCCAGACCATACTTGATATGTATGCCTGCCTTAACATGAGACCCATCTTCATGAGCTCCTCCAGCCATGATGTCCACACCGCGTACGTGTCACATATCTCCCACATCACTTCCTTTGCCCTGGCCCTCACGGTACTGGACAAGGAGAAGGATGAGAAACATATCTTCGACCTTGCTTCCCCCAGAACCACAACAACGTGCTCCAGGTGATGGATACTTATATAGAAAAGATGCAGCAGTTCCGTGAAGCCGTGGCTTCCTACGACGAAGCCGCCCTCCGGCAACTGATTGAAGACGCCAACAAGATTAAACGGATAATACGCTGAAAATCAACGTGATATCGGTATAGCGGTGCACTCCTCGGTGCACCCCTATACCAGTAAATCCCTGAAATACTGAGAGTTATGAGCCATACATTAGATATCATCCCCGGAACAGAGTGGGGATTCTTCACACTTCCAAGGCCCATGTGCATTGCAGGCCCCTGCAGCGCCGAGTCAGAAGAGCAGATCATGGAGACGGCCGCAGGCCTGAGTGAGTTCGGGATACACGTTTTCCGTGCAGGTATCTGGAAACCGCGTACGCACCCCGGTTCCTTTGAGGGCGTGGGCGCCCCCGGCCTCAAGTGGCTCAGGAAGGTGAAGCAGACCTACGGCATGAAGGTTTGCACGGAGGTTGCCAGCGAAAGGCATGTCCTTGAGTGCATCAAATACGGTGTTGATATGGTATGGATAGGAGCCCGTACCAGCGCAAATCCCTTCCTCATGCAGGAGATTGCCGATGCCCTTGAGGGCACCGACATCCCGGTTCTGGTGAAAAATCCCGTGAACCCGGACATAGACCTCTGGATTGGAGCCCTGGAGCGCCTCCCCAGATGTCTTTCTTTGCAGATCCATCGCACATGGCCGGAGACCGCAAGTACCTCCACGAGCTTTCCCAGAGGGCCATGGACCTTGGCCTTGACGGACTCATGGTGGAGAGCCACTGCAATCCCTCCTGCGCAATGTCGGATGCAAAGCAGCAGCTCACCCCGCATGATCTCCAAACCCTCCTGGAGGGCCTTGTGATCAGGGAAAACACCTCCGACAACACATCCTACCGTGACGGAATTGAGGCTCTTCGCGCCCGCATTGACGTCATTGACGAGAAACTCCTGGAGCTCCTGAAGGACCGCAACGATGTATCAAGGGCCATAGGAGAGTACAAGCGCAGCCACAACGTTGCCATCATCCAGGCAGGCCGATGGGAGCAGCTCCTTGCCGATATGGTGGAGCGCGCCGGATCCATGGGAATCTCCGAAGACGCCATCACTGCCATCATGACTGCCATCCATGAAGAATCCGTGCGCGTTCAGAACGACGTTTTGGAAGGGTGACAAATATTGGATAGTTTTCCAAAAATAACTATCTTTGCAGCCCCGGAGGACGGATTTATGATTACTTGCAACCTCCGTGAACCGAAAAAATGCTAAAAAATTATCTCTTCACGTCGGAGAGTGTGTCCGAGGGACACCCCGACAAAGTGGCGGACCAGATATCTGACGCCATCCTTGATCAGTTTTTAATGCAGGACCCGGAGGCCAAAGTGGCCTGCGAGAGTTTCTGCTCTACCGGTATGGTGGTGGTAATGGGTGAAGTGAAGGCCGAAGCCTACGTTGACATCCAGAACACCGTCCGCAGCACCATCCGTAAAATTGGCTACACCAAGGCGGATTATATGTTTGACGCCTCCAGTTGCGGCGTCCTCAGCGCGCTCCACGAGCAAAGCCCGGACATAAACCGCGGCGTTGAGCGCAAGCACGGCGAGGACCAGGGCGCAGGAGACCAGGGAATGATGTTCGGTTACGCATGCCGTGACACGGAGGACTATATGCCTCTCCCGCTGTATTTGAGCCACAAAATCCTTGAGATTCTCTCTGACATCCGCCACAATGAGCCCGCTCTTATGCCTTACCTTAGGCCTGATGCCAAGAGCCAGTTCACCATTGAGTACAACGGTGATACCCATGCCCCCGTGAAGGTCCACACCATCGTTCTCAGTACCCAGCACGACGAATTCGTCCCCCGGACCCTTGGCAAGATGTCCTACACCGAAGCCGTTGCCCAGTACGGCCACACCAAGGTAGATGCCGCCATGCAGACGAAGATTCGGGAAGACGTTGAAAAGATTCTCATCCCACGCCTCAAGAAGGCTCTTTCCAAAGAAACCGCAGGCCTTATCCATGACTACATCCTTCACGTGAATCCCACGGGGAAGTTTGTGATAGGAGGCCCTCATGGTGACACCGGCCTTACCGGCAGGAAGATTATCGTGGACACCTACGGAGGCAAGGGCGCCCACGGCGGCGGGGCCTTCTCCGGAAAAGACCCTTCAAAGGTGGACCGCAGCGCGGCCTATGCAGCCCGTTACATTGCCAAGAACCTTGTTGCGGCAGGCGTGGCATCTGAATGCCTGGTGCAGCTTGCATACGCAATCGGCGTTGCAAAGCCGGTGAGCGTATATGTGGATACTTACGGCACTGCTGCCGGCGGCCTCAGTGACGGAGAGATTGCAGCCAAGGTCCAGGAAATCTTTGACTTAAGGCCCGCTTCCATCATTAAAAAGTTCCAGCTCAAGAACCCCATTTACTACGCCCCTACGGCCGCCTACGGCCACATGGGACGCAAGCCCTACAAGAAAACCGTAAAGGTGCAGGGCAAGGAGAAAATTGTCCAGTTCTTTGGCTGGGAGCTGCTTGACAGCGTACCTGAGGTAAAGAAAGCCTTCGGCCTATAGAAAATTCCGCCCTGCAGTGGCGGGATTTTTTTGTAGGTGTCATAGTTTTTTACTATCTTCGCGTCGGTTTTAGAAGACTACTCAGTTAGTATCAATATTTATTCTTATCAAAACCTCTATGAGAAAAGCTTTAAAAAGCCTTCTGCTCGCATTCACTACGTTGATTGTGGGCACTGTAGCCTATGCCCAGGTCACTACATCGGCCCTGTCAGGCCGCGTGGTTGACCAGCATGGGGAGCCTGTCGTAGGAGCTGCCGTCCTGGCTCAGCATGAGCCTTCCGGCACCATCTATGGCGCTGTTACCAACGCCGAGGGACGCTACTCCATCCAGGGTATGCGTACCGGTGGTCCTTACAAGGTAGACTTCAGCTGCCTTGGCTATTCCGATGCAACTTACACCGGCGTAGTTCTCCAGCTGGCAGAAACCTATTCCCTCAACGCCAAGATCTCCGAGAGCAATGAAATGCTTGAGGGCACAGTTGTGGTTGCTTCCGCAACTTCAAAGTTTGCCGCCCAGGAGCGCACCGGAGCTGTTACCAACATCTCCAATGACCAGATCCTGAGCCTCCCTACCGTAAACCGTAACATCACGGACGTAACCCGTCTGTCTCCTTACGGCGGTAACGGAATGAGCTTCGCAGGTGCAGACGGCCGTACCGCCAACTTCACCGTTGACGGCGCAAACTTCAACAACAACTTCGGCCTTAACGACAACCTCCCCGGCGGCGGCAACCCTATCTCCATAGATGCCATCGAGGAACTCCAGGTTGTGATTTCCCCTTATGACGTACGTCAGACCAACTTCATCGGCGGTGGCGTGAACGCCATCACCAAGTCTGGTACCAACACCTTCAAGGGCACCGCATACATCTATCATAGGAATGAGAACATGCGCGGTAATGCCGTGGACGGTGATGAAATCTCCGGCGCACGTGCAACAGACCGCAGCACCACCTACGGTTTCACCCTGGGCGGTCCCATCATTAAGAACAAGCTCTTCTTCTTCGTGAATGCAGAAATGGTGAAGACCCCTACCATCGCAAACCGCTGGAGGGCTTCCGAGAACGGTGTCGCCGTTCCCGACAACTACATTTCCCGCACTACCGTTGCAGACCTTCAGGCCGTGAAAGACTATGTGCAGCAGCACTACGGATATGACACCGGTTCTTTCACCGAGTTCCCCGCCAATGAGTCCAACTACAAGATCCTGGCCCGTCTGGACTGGAACATCAGCCAGAAGCATCACCTTGCTCTCCGTTACAACTATACCGGTAACACCTACTGGAGCGCTCCCAACGCTTCTTCTATGGACGGTGGCACCCGTATGGTAGACGCCCGTACTTCCAAGTCTTCCATGTCCTACGCCAACTCCATGTACTCCATGAACAACCTGGTGAACACATGGTCCCTGAATCTGAACAGCCGTCTCACGGACAACCTCACCAACCAGTTCCTGGCAACCTTCTCCAAGCTTGACGATGTCCGCGGCACCAACTCCGACGAATTCCCCTTCATCGACATAACCCGTGGCGGCAACAACTACATCGCCCTCGGTTATGAGCTCTTCACCTGGAACAATGCCGTTCACAACACCATCGCCAACGTAAAGGATGACCTTACTTATTATGTAGGCAGCCACAAGATCACCGGAGGCGTCAACTTCGAGTATCAGATGGCCGATAACCAGTACATGCGTAACGGTACCGGTTATTACCGCTACAACTGGGATGCCGGCACCAGCATCGACGATGTCTTTGCAGGCACTCCTGAGATTGTGAACCTTACCTACGGTTACAACGGTGAAAAGTCCCCTGCTGCCCGTGTCCAGTTCTACAAGGCCGGCCTCTACGCACAGGATGAGTGGAATATCAATGATTACTTCAAGCTCACCTACGGCATCCGCTTTGACGGCCTGTTCTTTGACAACAAGGACCTCATGACCAACAACGCAATCCTTGCCCTGGATTACTATCCCAAGTCCAAGAACTACAAGAAAACGCAAATTGATACCGGCAAGTGGCCCACTTCCAGCATCACAGTGTCTCCCCGCGTAGGTTTCACCTGGGATGTGTTCGGTGACAGGAGCCTGAGGGTCCGTGGCGGTACCGGCCTGTTCAGCGGCCGTCTGCCCCTGGTGTTCTTCACCAACATGCCCACCAACGGCGGTATGGTTCAGTACCAGGCCCAGATCAATGCAGCCAATGCAGCCAAGAAGGGCTTCTCAATTGACGAGTTTGCCGGCGGTCTTGTGACCGATGCCAATCGCAAGGCTACCATTGACGCCCTTCTCCAGAAACTCCAGGGCCTTGGCTATCCCACCAGCGTCTCTCCTGATGACGGCACAGTCCCTTCTGCAGTGAACGCCGTGGATCCCGCCTTCAAGATGCCTCAGGTATGGAAGAGCTCCCTGGCTGTTGATTACACCATCCCCGTGAGCTTCCCTCTCACCGTTTCCGTGGAAGGTATCTTCAACAAGACCATCAATGCAGTAGCTATCTCTGACTGGAGCATGAAGGATGTTTCCGGTTTTGCACGCTTCAATGGCATTGACAACCGTCCCATCTATCCCGATGACTTCCGTAACGGCACCAAGGCTTTCGTCCTTGAGAATACCTCCAAGGGTTATGGCTGGAGCGCCAACGTTACCGTAAACGCACAGCCTGCCCAGTGGCTCAGCCTCATGGCTGCTTACACCCACACCGTGAGCAAGGAAGTTACCGGTATGCCCGGCTCTGCAGCAGAATCGGCCTTCACATATGTTCCTACCACCGAGGGCCCCAACTACATTCCCCTGCACAACTCACAGTATGTGACCCCCGACCGTATAGTTGCTTCTGCAACCGCACATGACAAGAGCGGCAACCACTACTCCCTCATCTACGAGGCCTGGAAAGGTGGTTACAAATACTCTTACATGACAACCAACGATATGAACGGCGACGGTTACAACTACGACGCAATTTATATTCCTACTGATGCACAGGTAGAAAACCGCGACTTCCGCTTCAAGTCCGACAGCGACAGAGACCGCTTCATGGACTTTGTCCACAACGATCCTTATCTGAGCAAGCACCAGGGCCAGTATGCCGAAGGCTACAGCGTCTACTCTCCCTGGGTACACCGCTTCGATATCAGCTACAAGCACGACTTCGTGCTCAAGATTGGCAATGTTAAGAACACTCTCCAGCTGAGCCTGGATGTGAAGAACGTTCTGAACCTCTTCAATTCAAGCTGGGGCGTATCCAAGTACCTGAATCCCGCAATCGGCTCCGATGCCCGCATCCTCAAATATGAGGGCGTAGACGCCGAAGGTTACGCTACCTTCTCTACTCCTGACGCTATCAGCGGCAGCACCAAGACATTTGTTTCCAACCACAGTCTTGGCCAGTGCTGGTATGCTTCAATCGGCATCAAGTATCTGTTCAACTAATTTAAGGAGGATCAAACAATGAAAGCAAAATATATCATCCTCTCAGTTTTTGCCCTCGTGGCAACAGTGGCTTGTGAGAAAGAAGGCGCTCACCTGATGAGTGAATTCCAGGCCGAGAAACTGTATGTGACCATTCCCAACGAAGACGGTACTGCTACTGTAAAAGTAACTGCTACCGAAGATTGGTCATTTGACTATGACATCAAGAAGGACACAACCGTCCTGGACGCAGAGAAGAAGAACAAGAAGAAATCCATTGATGTAAATCAGCTGGAAGAGTATTCATGGGTAGAGATCTCCCCCGCAAGCGGCAAGGCCGGTGAAACAACCATTACCTTCAAGGATAACCGTAAGGCTTATTTCAAGAAGATTAATGGTGCCGATCCTACTGCCGACGACGACCTTGGTTCTTTCAACCAGACTTTCAAGGTGAAGGTTGGTGACAAGTACCAGAATTTCGTGGTATCCGTAGGCACTCCTGCAAAGGCAGCCGTGGTAACCGTGAAACAGCTTTATGGCGAAGACGAACCCTTCACTCCCGTAGATGGCAAGACATACCGCATCACCGGAACATGCATCAACGTTTACAACACCACATATGGTAACTGGTATCTTAAGGACGGCACCTCCGAGAAGACCCTCACCATTTATGGTACCTTAGATGCCACCGGCGCTTACAACTGGAGTGCAATCGGCATTGAAAGCGGTGACATCGTTACCGTAGAAGGCCCCTTCACACTCTACAAAGGAACCACTCCTGAGCTTGTGGATGTAAGTGTCCTTAAGATAGAGAAGGGTCTCCTTTCTTCCGTAAAGGGAACCTACATCTATATCCCCAAGGATAACACGCCTTTTGAAATCGAGCTTCAGCAGAAAGGTACCGGCATCGGCGCAGAATCCCCGACTGACTGGCTTACACTTGGCAAGGCATACACGGTAAACAAGAAGGGTAACGTTGTCTACACTGTTACTCCCGAGGAAAACACCACCGGTGCTGCCCGTACTGGTTCCATCTTATTTACCAGCAATGTCACCAGCAAGGACGAGGATGGCAAAGATGTCCTTTCTACCTCAGAGATGACCATCACCATCACCCAGCAGGCCGATTTTGCAAAGGGAACCCTGAAGGATATCCGTGACCTCTGTGCACAGAAGAAAGCCTTTGACATTGAGCTCACAAAGCCTGTGACCGTAACCCTTGCAATCGACAAGTATATGTTTGTCGAGGATGGAGAGGTTGGTCTTACCCTCTACAACAGCACTGACAAGTATTCCGTGGGTCAGGAAATCTCCGGCCGCGTATTCGGAAAGAGCTCCGTCTACTACAACGTTCCTCAGGCAACTGGCTTCAACAGCGCCCTGGGCAAGGCCAAGGCCGCTCCCACAGATCCCACCAAGCTTCCCAAGGGAACGGAAGTTACCCTCCAGAAGGTCATTGACGAATGGGACACCTGGGCATATCGCCTTATCACTATCAAGGGTCTGTCCGTAAAGGATGAGATAAAGGCTACTTATCCCGTTTCTACAGGTGCTGACGAGCGCCATCCCATATTTGACGACAATGATAAGGAAGTCACCAAGACCGGAGACAAGGAAGGTATCGTAACTGACGGCAACAATGAGATGGCAATCGTCATCAATTCTTCCAGCTTCTATCTTAACATGGAAGTAGGTAAGAAATATGATGTCACCTGCGTTCCTTCATTCTACAAGAATGCCGACGAGCAGGTCGTTAAGGTCCTTGGTCTGTGGAGCATAGACCACGTCAAGGAAGCAAAATAGTTTCCGTTGGCTTTTTAAGAATCCCGGGGCATGGAACCCCGGGATTTTTATTGCTGGAAAAAATGATTATATTTGTAAACTAAACAACAGGCAAATATTAACCATTAAATAACCCACAAATGAAAATCAAGAATCTGTTCTTCGGGGCTCTGGCAGCTCTTGCAGTTTTCTCCTGTGCCAAGCCGGAAGAAATCCCCGCAGGCATCGAGGTAGATGTCCTCAAGATTGAAGCCGGCACGGACGGCAAGCAGGTAGAAGTGAAAGTCACTTCCTCTGAGGCCTGGCAGGCCCTTATCCCTACAGACTCCCAGGAGTGGCTGCACATTGTTCCCTCCCAGGGTCAGAAGGGCATCACCACCGTCAAGGTGTCCGTGGACCCTCTTCAGGGCAAAAGCCGTAACTCCCGCATTAACTTCATGGCAGGCCTTTTCACGGCCAGCATCTCCGTTGCCCAGGAAGGCTCAGTTGCCTCCAATGACGGTAAAACCCCTCAGACGGCCTTTACCGCCAGCGAGGCTTATGCATGGGTGATGGATAACATATCGGAGAACAACGTTCCCAGTGACCAGCCTTACTACGTGAAGGGCTTCATCCACAAGATTGGCACCTACAGGGATGTGGAGCAGTATTTTACCGGCAACTCCTATGGAAATGCCACATTCTATATTTCCGACAGCAAGGAGTATGACCCCAACAAAGAAAAGGACTTTGAAGCATACCAGGTGAACTATCTTGGCAACCGCAAGTTTGTCCAGGGCAAGGATGTAGATATCAAGATTGGCGACGAAGTCATCCTTCACGGTCACCTCACCAAGTACAACCAGACAGCTGAAACAATGCAGCAGAACACCGGCAAGGGCGCATACATCTATTCCCTTAACGGTGTTGTTGAAGATACAACTCCCCAGGCCGAAATTACTTCAAGCACCGTAGCCGCTTTCATTGAGAAGGCAGATCCCAACACCTACTACAGGCTTTCCGGTAAGGTGAGCTCCTTCAAGACGGGCACCAACAATAGCGGCAAGAACTATATGCAGTTCAACCTTTCCGACGATTCCGGAACCATCCTCGTCTACGGCTTCAAGAACGGCCAGTATGAGGAGTGGGCCGAAAAACTTGAGGACGGCGGCACGGTTGTCCTCAACGGTACTTACGAGTATTATGCCGACAAACAGCAGCACGAGGTGATGAACACCACCATCGAGAGTTTCGAGGCAGGTCAGGCCCAGACGGAAATAACCGACATCACGGTTGCCGAATTCATCCAGAAGGCCGATCCCACAACTTACTACAGACTCACCGGCAAAGTCTCCCAGTTCAAGACCGGCGACAGCAACGGCCGCAAGTATATGCAGTTCAACCTCTCTGACGACTCCGGCTCAATTGTGGCCTACGGCTTCAAGGACGGCCAGTATGAGCAGTGGGCAGAAACAATCAAGGATTACGGTACAGTTATCCTTACCGGTACCTATGAGTACTACCCCAAGAACAACACCCACGAGATAATGAACATCACCATCGAGGATTTCAAGGAGGGTGAGGCTCCCACGGAGTTTGACGATTTGACAATTGCCCAGTTTATCCAGAAGGCCGACGTAGCCAATGCTTATCGCCTTTCCGGCACAGTGACGGATTTCAATATTGACGATCCCCAGAAGAAGTACATGAAGATCACCATGAAGGATGACACCGGAGAAATCCTTGTCTACAGCTTCAAGGAAGGTGAGTTTGACAAGTGGTCCGGCCAGATCGCCCTTGGCGGATCAATCAAGGTGGTTGGTACCTACAAGAACTACCAGGGCACCCACGAGGTAGTTGAGGCTACCATAGAGAGTTTCCAGGCCAACCCCGACTACAAGTACTGCAGCGTTGACGGATCCACTGAAATCAAGGTTTCCGCTACCGCAACAACAGAACAGATAAAGATCAAGGCCAATGCAGCCTGGACCATAACTACTTCCCAGGGAAACATCACGGCAGATCCTGCAAGCGGTGACACTGATACTGTGGTAACGCTGTCTTTCCCTGCCAATGAATCCACGGAAGAAGGGGTTACCTACATCCTCACCCTCAGGAGCGAGGCCGCTTCCGTTGAGCAGACAATTACCGTAACCCAGGGCAAGGCTTCCAGCGGGGAAGAAATTGCCATTAACGTAAACTTCGCAGAGTGCCCTTCAGAATTCCCCAGCGGCAGTAGCGCAGGTATTACTGATGGAACTTATACTTTGGAGGGTTATACCTTCACATTCCATGCGGCCGACAAATTCTATTGGAATAAGGACGGCTATGTACTCATCGGCAAACAGAATTCCTACATTGAACTTCCCGTGGTGGAAGGCAAAGCCCTGAAGAAAATCAGTTTCAAAACAGGAAATGGCGCTTCCACGTCGGTTAAAGTTGATGTAACAGAAAACGGAACCCCCCTTAATATAAACACCGGAGCTTTGGATAAAGGCAAGGAATACGAATGGGAAATTCCCGGTGAAGCAGGGGTGGCCTACAGGCTTCAGGTATTGTCTGCCCATAATGCACAGTACCAGTATCTCAATTTGATTTACGAATAATCATTAACCGATATGCCAAGACGGTCAGTCATACTGGGCGCTTTGATGGCTTTTACAATGGTCTTGTTCTCCTGCCAGAAGCAGGAGGATGAGACCATTCCGGTTTTGAAGGTCCCGCAGGCTATGGTCCCATCCGATGGCGGAACCCAGAACCTTGAGGTGGCCGCTACATCGGCATGGACCCTTTCAGTGCTATATGAGGGCGCGTCTAAAGGCTGGATTGAACTTGCCCAGACTTCAGGTGCTGCCGGCGTCTGGCTGGTGAGTATGACCGTGTTCAAGAACACCGTAGATGAGCCCCGCAGCGCCACGATAGTCCTTTCCGGCCCCACTATCCAGACAAAAAGGCAGGTAAGCCAGATGGGTGGGGGCGCCGTTGCCCAGGCTCCGCTATGGATGGAGCTTCCGGTGTTAGATGATCCCCATTTGTATTTCTTTACCCACGATTGGGAAGCTGGACAATATATTAATAAAGAAGTTAGTCCTAAACGTAATTTTTCATTCTATTGGGACCCTCAGAACTATGTTTCCATTTGGGTAGCATATCCGTTGAACACCAATCTGATGACAGGAAAGGCCGGTCGATATGAGGAGAACGGCAGGGAGGTATTCCCGCAAGATCCTATT